>JABFVP010000410.1 GCA_013362725.1 Cupriavidus sp. | reverse complement strand
CCACCGCGACGTACGGCGAACTGGCGCGCATGCTCGGGCTGCCGCCCGCGCATGCGCGCGCGGTCGGCGGCGCGGTCGGCCGCAATCCGCTGTCGGTGATCGTGCCCTGCCATCGCGTGCTGGGCAGCGCCGGCGCGCTGACCGGCTATGCCGGCGGCATCGAGCGCAAGCGCGCCCTGCTGCGGCGCGAGGGCATCGCCGCCACCACGGGCTGAGGTCCGCCGCGCAGCGATGGCACGCCTGTTCATCGCAGTGGAAGTGCCGCCCGCACAGGCGGTGGGGCTGTTGTCGACGCTGCCTGCCGCACCCGGCGTTCGCGCCGCGACGCCCGCGCAGGTCCACCTGACCCTGCACTTCCTCGGCGAAGGCCTGGGCGAGGCAGCACAGGCTGCCGACAAGCTTGATATCGCGCTCGCGGCGCCGCGCACCCCCGCGTTCACGCTGCAGGCGTATGGCACCGGGCGCTTCCGCAGCGGCCCGGGGTCGGTGCTGTGGGCCGGCCTCGCGCCCGGTCCCGGACTGGACGCGCTGCGCGCCTTGCACGCCGAGGTGGGGCAGGCACTGGCGGACGCCGGCTTTCCGCCGGAGCGGCGGCGCTTCCATCCTCACGTGACCCTGGCCCGCTGCAAGCCGACGGTGCCGGAGAGCGCGTTGCGCGCGTGGCTCGATGCGCACCGCACCCTGGCCAGCGCGCCGTGGCGCGTCGCACGGCTGGTGTTGTTCGAAAGCCGGCTCGGCCCGCAGGGCCCGCAACACCTGCTGCGCCAGGCCTGGCAACTGGCTGCGCCAGGCCCTACGCCAGGTTGCTGAAGCCCAGCGCCACGCCCAGCCCGCACAGCGCCGAGCCGATGGCGCGGTCCAGCAGCCGCTGGCGCCGCAGCATGGCCGCGCGCAGTGCCGGCGCGGTGAACACCCACGCCACCACGCCGAACCACGCCAGGTGCGCCACCGACATGAATCCGCCATAGGCCCACTGCACCGGTACCGGGGTGTGGGCGTCCACCACCTGCGTGTAAGTGCTGACGACGAACAGCGTGGTCTTCGGGTTCAACGCATTGGTCAGCAGGCCCATGCGCAGCGCCGCCAGCGGAGCCAGCGCTCGGCCGCCGCGCAGGTCTACCGTCAGCGCGTCGCGCCGGCGCAGCGTCTGCAGGCCGATCCAGATCAGATAGACGGCACCCAGCGCCTTCACCACCGTCAACACGCCATGCGCGTGCGCCATCAGCAGCGACACCCCGAACATCGTATAGAGCACATGCGCCTGCACGCCGAGGGCGATGCCGAGTGCGCTTAGCAGGCCGGCGCGGCGGCCGTACAGGTAGCTGTTGCGGGTGACCATGGCGAAGTCCGGGCCGGGACTGATTACTGCCAGCACGGTCACCGCGGCGACCGCCAGCGATTCGGCGAGAGGGGGCATGTTGCGTCAGGATATGTTGTGTTTTCGGGTCGATCCCGATTCCTGGGACCAAAGCGTACCCAATTCTGCGTGCCGGAAAGCACCCCCACAACCGATATATACTCGCGCGATTACGTGAGAAAAACTGACCGATGCACTGGCTGGGATGGATCCGATTCTTCGAGGCCGCGGCGCGCCACGAGAGCTTTGCCCGCGCGGCGGAGGAGCTGCACCTGACCCATGGCGCCGTCAGCCGGCAGATCCGCCAGCTGGAGGACACGCTTGGCGTGGCGCTGTTCGAGCGGCGCAACCGCGGCGTCTTCCTGACCGAGGCGGGGCGCTCGCTGTTCGCCGCCGCGACGCAGTCGATGGAGGGGCTGGCCGCCGCGGCCGCGCGCATCCGCACGCAGCCGCCGGGGCGGGCGCTGGTGCTGTCGTGCGAGCCGACCATTGCCATGCGCTGGCTGATCCCGCGGCTGCCGCGCTTTGCCGCGCGCCATCCGGATATTCCGCTGCACCTGATGGCGGCGGGCGGGCCGATCGACTTTGCGCGCAGCGGCGCCGACCTGGCGCTGCGGCGCAACGACTTTGCGTTCGATGCGCGCTGGCATGCGCGCGAGGTGGTGCAGGAACGCGTGGGCCCGGTGTGCCGGCCTCGGGCCGCCGAGGATGCGGCGGTGGCGCCGGTGCGGTTGCACACGCGCACGCGGCCGGAGGCCTGGCAGCGCTGGCAGGCGGCGTGTCCCGATGACGCGGGCCGCCTGCGCCTGGACGGCGACGCCTGGTACGAGCATTTCTATCTGAGCCTGCAGGCCGCGGCGGCAGGCCTGGGCTGGGCCATGGCTTCGCAGCTGATGGCTGCCGACGAGATCGCCGATGGCCGGCTGGCCGCGCCGTTCGGCTTTGCGGCCGACGGCTCGGCCTACCACTTGCTGTCGCCGGCGCCGTTCGAGCACGACACGCGCCGGCTGGCCCTGCTGGCATGGCTGCGCGAAGCGGCGCAGGCGACAATCGCGCTGCCGCCGCAGGCCTGAAAGCCGCGCCCGGCGCTACCCCCCGGAAGTCTGTCCTCAAGTTCTGCCACAGATTTGCCGAAGTGAGATCATCGGTCTTGCCGGGCTATGGTGCAGGCGCTTAACATGCGGCGCGCGGCCGGCAGGCCGGTGCCGCCGACGGGCTCCCGGCTGGTCCGCGGCTGTGCCAAAGCCGTCGCTCCCAGCCCCTCCAGATGTTGCGTGAACCTATGAACCAGCACGACGCCCCCGGGCCAGCCGATCACGACACCGAAGCCGACCCGGCGGACGAGCGCTATCGCCTGACCCACAACTCGCAGATCGGCACGGTGCTGCGCGACCTGGCGTGGCAGAAGTGCATGCTGAGCGTGCGCACCCGCACCGCGCACCAGTTCGTCACCTCGATCCTGCATGTCGACCCGGTCAACCGCACTTTCGTGTTTGACTGGTGCAATGCCGAGCCCGAACGGATGTCGCTGATGACCTCCGATGAGAACGCGTTTTCCGGGCTGCTGCGTGGCGTGCCGGTCAACTTCGTGGTGGGCCAGCCGGCGGCTACGCGTTATGAGGACGGCCCCGCCTTCGTCGTCGAGTTTCCGGACAAGCTCTATCACTTCCAGCGCCGCCGCCATTTTCGCGCGCGCACGCTGGTGACCAAGGGCTACCGCTGCGAGATGCCGATGCCGGACAAGACCGTGCTGGGCCTCGATATCGCCGACCTGTCGCTATCCGGCGTGGGCCTGCGTTCCAAGAGCGTCACTGCCGAGCACCTGCCGATTGGCACCACGGTGGCGAAGTGCCGGCTGGACTTCCGCGAGCTGGGCAAGCTGGAGGTGGACATGCAGGTGGTCGGCCACTGGCTGGTGGGCCACGACGACAGCGCCATCCACCACTTCGGCTGCGCCTTCGTCAGTCCGGACGGGCGCATGGAAAATTTCCTGCAGCGGCTGGTGTTCGCGCTCGAACTGGCGCACCGCGGCTGACGCCGCCCCGGAGCGGGCGCGTTTCCGATGCGGTTTACGCTACATTGCCCGCCAGTTCGCATGACACGGGAAATCAGGAGCCAATCATCCTGCCGATCGCCGCGGCAGCCTCGCGCATCGGCGCCAGCAGCCGCGTGATCATGTCCGCTTCGGAGACGCGCGCGGCGCGCACGCTCACGCTCAGCCCCGCCAGCACGATGCCCGAGGCCGAGCGCACCGGCACCGCCATGGCGCGCAGGCCGGGCTCCAGCTCTTCATCGACGATCACATAGTCCACTTCGCGGGCACGCTCGAAGCAGGCTTCCAGCTCCTGCCGCGAGACCTTGGTCTGCAGCGTGCGCGGGCGCAGCTCGGCATGCTCGAAGAAGCCGTCCAGCACCGTGGCCGGCTGGTGCGCCAGCAGCAGCCGGCCGTTCGAGGTGCAGTAGGCCGGCAGGCGGCTGCCCATGCCGAGCGAATAGTTCAGCACGCGCTGCACTTCGGAGCGAACCAGATACAGGATGTCGGTGCCGTCCAGGATCGCCAGCGTGCAGGTCTCGTGGATGCGCGCGCTCAGGTTGTCCAGGATCGGTTGCGCCAGCGACACCAGTGAGGTCGACGAGAAATACGCGTGTCCCAGGTGCAGCACGCGCGGGCGCAGCGCGAACTGCCCGTCCTGCTGGCTGACATAGCCCAGCTGCTCCAGCGTGTACAGGCAGCGCCGCACCGACGCGCGCGAGAGCTGGGTGCGCTGTGCCACCTGCGAGATCGTCAGCGGGCGCTTGCGCTCGGAGAACGCTTCCAGCACGGTCAGCCCGCGCGCCAGCGACAGCATGAAATTGGGATCGCCGGCAAAGCTGCCGAGCAGATCGGCCTGGGGCCGGGCAACGCGGACGGTGTCGGCCTGGGCAGGGCCAAGACCGATGGGGCGGAGGACATCCATTGGAAGCGGGGTGAGGTCTACGGTCGTTCGATAATCGCGCAATGTTAAACCGCTCCGGCGTTGCGGGCCAGCACTCATTGCATGCTGCGCTGCGTCATTGCCGGCGCCGCGCCAGCGCTTCGGCCACCTCGAACAGCGCCATTCCAGCGATCATCGCCGCGACGAAGCCCCACGCCTTGGCATAGCCGGCACCCAGCGCGACCAGCGCCGGGCCCGGGCAAAAACCGGCCAAGCCCCAGCCAATCCCGAACGCGGCGCTGCCCAGCAGCAGCCGCGGCGTGACCGCGGCCAGCGCCGGCCACTGCATCGGCAGCCCCAGCCACGAGCGCTGGCGCCGGCGCGCCAGTGCAAACGCCACCACGCCGACCCCGATCGCGCCGGCCATGACGAAGGCAAGCGACGGATCCCACGTTCCCGCGAGATCGAGAAAGCCCAGCACCTTGGCCGGATTGGCCATGCCGGACAGGATCAAGCCGATGACGAACACCAGGCCGGCCAGCAACGCAATCAGCGCGCCCATGCTTCAGCCTCACAGCACGTGGCGCTGCACCAGCACCGTCAGGAAGCCGGCCGCCATGAAGGTTGCGGTGGCCGCCAGCGAACGCACCGAACCACGCG
>JABFVP010000137.1 GCA_013362725.1 Cupriavidus sp. | reverse complement strand
AACGCCAGCTCCCGCTGGATCCGGTCCCCCAGCGCCTTGGGCGTGCTGATGTTGACGTCATAACCACCGGCGGTCATCCGTTGCCGGAAGGCGGCATCCTCTCCCACCGCCTTCTGCGCCTTGACCAGCTTGTCCACCACATCGGCCGGCAGCTTCTGCGGCCCCACCAGCGCGTACCAGCCAGTCAGGTCATAGTCCTTCTGGCCCGACTCGATCATGGTCGGCACGTTGGGCAGTGCCGGGTTGCGGGTCTTCGACGTGACTGCCAGCGCGCGCACCTTGCCGCCGTTGATATGACCGATGGCGGTGCCGGTGATGTCGAACATGAACGTGACCTTGCCGCTCATCACGTCGGCCATCGCCGGCGCGTTGCCCTTGTACGGCACGTGCAGCATCTTCACGTTGTTCATCTGCGCCAGCAGTTCCGCCGACAGGTGGTTGGACGCGCCCACGCCGGCGGAGCCGAACGAGACGCCTTCGGGATGCTTGCGCGCGTAGTCGACCAGCTCGCCGACGTTCTTCGCCGGGAAGTCCTTGTTCACCAGCAGCACGTTGGTGTAGTCGGTAATCAGGCCGATGTAGCTGAAATCCTTGACCGGATTGAAGTTGACCGAGTGCTGGATCAGCGGCGTCATGGTCATGGTGGGACTGGCGACGAAGTACAGCGTATAGCCGTCCGGCGCCGCCTTGGAGGTCATGTCGGCGGCGATCGCGCCGCTGGCGCCGGCGCGGTTGTCGACCACCACCGGTTGCTTGAGCACGCGGCCAAGCTGCTCGGCGTAGATGCGCGCGGCGGTGTCGACCGGGCCACCGGGCGCGTAGCCGACCAGCAGCTTGACCGGGCGCGACGGGTAGGCATCCGCGGCCCATGCCGCGCCCTGCAGCAGCAGCGTGGCGGTCAGCGCCGCCAGCGTCTTCCATGTTTTCATTTGTGTTCTCCTCCAGGATGGCTTATTGCCCGGGGCCGCGTGCCCCGGGGACTTAGGCGAGCATGGCGCGCAGCGGCTGCTTGAGCAGCTTGCCGCTCGCCGTGGTCGGAATCACGTCGACGGTGCGGATTTCGGCGGGCCGCTTATACGGCGCGAGGCTGTCGCGCAGGTAGGTGTCCAGCGCCTTGCGGTCGAGCTCGGCGCCTTCCTGCAGTTCGATGAAGGCCACCACCTCTTCGTTGCCGTCGTTGGTGCTGCGCCCCACCACCGCGGACTGGCGCACGCCGGCAAAGGCGTTGATCACCGACTCCACTTCGATGGGGTACACGTTGAAGCCGGAGCGGATGATCAGGTCCTTGGAGCGGCCGGAAATGAACAGCGCGCCGTCGGCGTCGAGATAGCCGAGGTCGCCGGTGTTGAGCCAGCCGCCCGGCAGCAGCGCTTCGGCGGTTTGTTCGGGATTGCGGTAGTAGCCGACCATCACGCCCGGGCCGCGCACGCGGATCTGGCCGCGGTCGCCCGCGGGCAGCGGCTTGCCTTCGGCATCGGTGATGGCGATCTCCACGCCTTCGACGATATAGCCGGCCGAGCAATCGGCGCGCGGCGCGTCCATGCGCGTGATGAAGAGCGAGCCGGCGTATTCGGTGATGCCGTAGCCGTGGTGCAGCGGCTGGCCGAACAGCGTTTCGACGTCGCGCTTGAGCGTGGGATCGAGCGGCGCGCCGCCGGTATAGAGGTAGCGCAGGCGCGGATAGGCGCCGGGCTTGGCGCCCAGCGCGGGCGCCACCGCCATGATGCGCGTGAACATGGTCGGCACGCCCTGCAGGATGGTGACGCCGGGCGCGGCCAGGGCCTCGAACACTTCATTGGCGTCGAAGCGCGGGCGCAGGAACAGGCCGGCGCCCGCGTACAGCGTGGCCATCAGCACCGTGGCAATGCCGAAGATATGCGACATCGGCAGCGCGCCGTAGGCCACGTCGGCCGGGCCCATGTCGCGCGAGGTGGCGGAGATGCGCGCAAACTGCGTCAGCCCGGCGTGCGGCACCATCACGCCCTTGGGCGCGCCGGTGGTGCCGGAGGTATAGATCAGCGTGGCGACGCGGCGGGCCAGTTCGGCAGGCTCGCGCTGCGGCGCGGTGGCCGCACGGGCGACGCGCATGCCGTCGTCATAGACCGCGCAGCCGGTGGCCTGCGCGACCAGCCGCTCGCCGTGCGCCGCGGCCACGTCGGAAACATGGCCGGTGAACAGCACCAGCGCCGGCTGCGCGTGGTCGCGGATATTGTCGATCTCGCGCGCGGACAGGCGCGCGTTGACGTTGATCGGCCAGGCGTGCAGCAGGCTGCAGGCGAACAGCGTGACCACCATCTCGTTGCAGTTTTCGCCGACCACCATCACGCGGTCGCCTTCGCCCACGCCCTGTTGCGCCAGCCAGTCACGCGCGGCTTCGATGCGCCGCCACAGCTCGCCATAGCTGACGACAGTGCTGTTCTCGTACAGGCATGGTGCCTGCGGGGTCTGCGCGGCCCAGTGGGCGGGGATCTCGTGGATGAATTGGGGGCGGAAGGAAGACATGGTGCTGGTGGATCTCTCGAATGCGAGCGGAGTCGGATATGCGGCGGAATGCACCCGGCCACATCAAAACTGGCCGCATCAGTTTGCGGCAACCCCCGCGCCACAGCCATTTGGAATTCACTAAGGTCGTGTTCGTCCACGCGAGGGTGCTTACGCTGGCGCCCATGGCAAGCGTTGCCGGGTGCGGCTGGTTCCACCTGTGCGAAGGACGCCTTCCGGATTGATAAAGCAACGAATCCCGGCCCGCCAATACAATCGGCCGGCACAGCAAGGGCTTGCGCCATGGCGCGCTGCACAACCGGCAACCCCGGTTTGTGTGCCACATCGCGCAGCCCGCGTACCACAGGGGACATTCAGATGGATTTGCGTTTCACCGCCGAGGAACAGGCCTTCCGCGAGGAAGTCCGCGCTTTCGTGCAGGCCAAATTGCCGGAAGACATCCGCAACAAGGTGCTCAACCACCAGCGCGTGGAGAAGGACGACTACGTCCGCTGGCACCGCATCCTGCAGGCGCAGGGCTGGGGCGCGCCCACCTGGCCCAAGCAATGGGGCGGCACCGGCTGGACCGCGCTGCAGCGCCTGATCTTCGAGATCGAGACCTTCCGCGCCGGCGCGCCGCGCCTGCTGCCGTTCGGCCTGACCATGATCGGCCCGGTGCTGATGAAGTACGCCAGCCCCGAAATGCAGCAGCGCTTCCTGCCGCGCATCCCGGGCGTGGAAGATTTCTGGTGCCAGGGCTACTCCGAGCCGGGCTCGGGTTCCGACCTGGCCTCGCTGAAGACCCGCGCGGTGCGCAAGGGCGACAAGTACATCGTCAATGGCCAGAAGACCTGGACCACGATGGCGCACTTCGCCGACTGGATCTTCTGCCTGGTGCGCACCGATCCCGAGGCCAAGGCGCAGGAAGGCATCTCGATGCTGCTGATCGACATGAAGTCGCCCGGCGTGACGGTGCGCCCGATCACCACGCTCGACGGCGGCCACGACGTCAACGAGACCTGGTTCGAGGACGTCGAAGTGCCGGTCGGGAACCTGGTCGGCGAAGAGAACCGCGCCTGGACCTATGCCAAGTACCTGCTCGGCCATGAGCGCACCGGCATCGCCGGCATCGGCCACTGCCACCGCGAGCTGCGCCAGCTCAAGCACTACGCCGCGCAAGCCACCGACGGCGCCGGCCGGCCGCTGATCGAGGACGTGCGCATGCGCGACAAGATCGCGCGCGTCGAGATGGACATCATGGCGCTGGAGATGCTGCTGCTGCGCGTGGCCACGCAGGCCGCCGGCACGCCGGGACCCGAGGCATCGATCGTCAAGATCCGCGGCTCCGAGGTGCAGCAGGACCTGGCCATGCTGATGATGGAAGTGGCCGGCCCCAACGCCTGGCCGTATTCGCCGGACTGGCTCGAGCCCGGCGCGACGCAGCCGGTGTCCGGGCCCGAGTGGGCCGCCCCCGCCGCCTCCACCTACTACGACATGCGCAAGACCTCGATCTACGGCGGCGCGACCGAAGTGCAGAAGAACATCATCTCCAAGATGATCCTGGGTTTCTGAAGGGATAGCTGACATGGACTTCACCTACAGCGAAGAGCAACAGATGCTGGCGGACAGCCTGCGCCGCTTCATCGATACCGAATACACCTTCGAGGCCCGCCGCAAGAGCGCGCGCCAGGGCGAAAGCCTGGACCGCGGCGTGTGGAACAAGCTGGCCGAAATGGGCGTGCTGGGTTTGACCGTGCCGGCCGACTTCGGCGGCTTCGGCGAAGGCCCGGCCAGCCAGCTGGTGGTGCAGCGCGAGCTGGGCCGCGGCCTGGTGCTGGAGCCGGTCACGCCCAGCGGCGTGATGGCTGCGGCCGTGCTGTCGGCCTACGGCAGCGATGCGCAGAAACAGGAGTGGCTGCCCGCGATTGCGTCGGGCGAGCGCATCGTCACGCTGGCCTACCTGGAGCCGACCACGCGCTACCGTCCGGAATCGGCTCGCGCCAGCGCCGAGCGCAGCGGCGACGGCTACCTGATCAGCGGCACCAAGAGCGTGGTCTGGCACGGCGCCGCCGCCGACGCCTACCTGCTGACCGCGCGCATCGCTGGCAGCAACGAGATCGCGCTGTTCCTGGTGCCGCGCGACAGCAAGGGCCTGGGCGTGACCGCCTACCCGACCATCGACGGCCTGCGCGCCGCCGACCTGTCGCTGCAGAACGTCGCCGTGCCGGCCAGCGCGCTGGTGGGCCAGCCCGCCGACGGCCTGGCGGCGCTGGGTGTCGGCCTGGAGCACGGCATCGCCGCGCTGTGCGCCGAGGGCGCGGGCGCGATGGAAAAGCTGATCCAGATCACGGGCGAATACCTGGGCACGCGCCAGCAGTTCGGCAAGCCGCTGGCCAGCTTCCAGGCGCTGCAGCACCGCATGGCCGACATGCTGGTGCAGAAGGAACTGGCGCT
>JABFVP010000323.1 GCA_013362725.1 Cupriavidus sp. | reverse complement strand
AAAGGCCTGAAGTCGCGCGGCTATCGCGGCCAGGGCCGGATCATGGTCGACCGCCAGCGCAGCGGCATCAGCGAGCACGGCATCGTGCACTTCCACCGCAAGGTGGCCAGGGAATACGAAGGCGCGTGAGCGCCGGTACCGCCAAACCCGAAACGGAGACCAGACCCATGCAACTGAAGGACAACGCCCTGTTCCGCCAGCAGGCCCTGATCGGCGCCGAATGGACCGACGCCCCCGACGCCGCCACCGTGGCCGTGACCGACCCCGCCACCGGCGAGCAGGTCGGCACCGTGCCGCTGATGCGCGAGGCCGGCGCGGTGGCCGCGATCGAAGCCGCCAATGCCGCCCTGCCCGCCTGGAAGGCCCGCACCGCCAAAGAGCGCGCCGCGCTGCTGCGCAAGTGGTTCGACCTCATCATCGAGCACGAGGACGACCTCGCCGCCATCATGACCCGCGAGCAGGGCAAGCCGCTGGCCGAAGCGCGCGGCGAGGTGCGCTACGCCGCCTCGTTCATCGAGTGGTTCGGCGAGGAAGCCAAGCGCCTCTACGGCGACGTGATCCCCTCCCCCGCCGCCGACAAGCGCCTGGTGGTGGTGCGCGAGCCGATCGGCGTCTGCGCGGCCATCACGCCGTGGAATTTCCCGGCGGCGATGATCGCGCGCAAGGCCGCGCCCGCGCTGGCGGCCGGCTGCACCATGGTGGTCAAGCCCGCCAACGAGACCCCGTTCAGCGCGCTGGCGCTGGCCGAGCTGGCGCTGCGCGCCGGCATCCCCGCGGGCGTGCTGAACGTCGTCACCGGCGACGCGGCGGCGATCGGCAGCCAGTTCACCGGCCATCCGCTGGTGCGCAAGCTGTCTTTCACCGGGTCCACGCCGGTCGGCCGCCTGCTGATGCAGCAGTGCGCCGGCACGGTCAAGAAGGTGTCGCTGGAGCTGGGCGGCAATGCGCCCTTCATCGTGTTCGAGGATGCCGACATCGACGCGGCGGTCGAGGGCGCGATCCAGGCCAAGTACCGCAACGCCGGCCAGACGTGCGTCTGCGTCAACCGCCTCTATATCCACGACGCCGTGTATGACCAGTTCGTCGAGCGCTACGTGAAGAAGGTGGCCGGGCTGCGCGTCGGCAACGGCTTCACCGCGGGCAGCGAGATCGGTCCGCTGATCACGCAGAAGGCGGTCGCCAAGGTCGGTGAGCTGGTGGCGGATGCCGTGAGCAAGGGCGCGCGCATCGCCATCGGCGGCGGCGTGCATGAGGCCGGTGCGCAGTTCTTCGCGCCGACGGTGCTGGCCGACGTCAAACCCGGCATGCGCGTGCTCGACGAAGAGATCTTCGGGCCGGTCTCGCCGATCGTGCGCTTCACTTCGGAAGCCGACGTCGTGCACATGGCCAACGACACCATCTACGGCCTCGCCGCCTACTTCTTCAGCCGTGATATCGGTCGCGTCTGGCGCGTGGCGGAGCAGCTGGAGTACGGCATCGTCGGCATCAACACCGGCCTGTTCTCGAACGAAGTGGCGCCGTTCGGCGGCGTGAAGCAGTCGGGCCTGGGCCGCGAGGGCTCGAAGTACGGCATCGAGGACTACCTCGAGATGAAATACCTCTGCATGGCGCTGTAACGCGCCGCAGCACACCCGGAAGACAGCAGCATGGGCAATTACTACCAGACCCTCCAGGTGCGGGTCTCGCGCATCGAGCACGTGACCCCGCTGATCAAGCGCTTCACCCTGGAAACGCTCGACGGCAGCGAGCTGCCGCCCTTTACCGGCGGCAGCCACGTCATCGTGCAGATGCGCGACGGCGAGCGCCAGTACAGCAACGCCTATTCGCTGATGAGCTCGCCCGACGCGCTCGGCAGCTACCAGATCGGCGTGCGCCGCGAGGAGAAGTCCAAAGGCGGCTCGGCGTTCCTGCATGACAAGGTGACCGAGGGCGACGCGCTCACCATCACCACGCCGAACAACCTGTTCGCGCTGGACGACGGCGCGCATCACCACGTGCTGATTGCCGGCGGTATCGGCATCACGCCGTTCATGTCGCAGATGCACGAGCTGCGCAAGCGCGGCGCATCGCACGAACTGCACTACGCGTTCCGCGCCGACGAGCACGGCGCGTTCCGCGATGAACTGTCGGCGCTTACGCAGCAGTCTTCCGGGGGCCGCGTCAGCTTCTATGTCGACAGCAAGGGACAGAAGCTGGACCTGTCCGGCCTGCTGGGCGGTATGGACGCCGGCGCGCATGTCTATGTGTGCGGCCCGGCCCCGCTGATCGAAGCCGTGCGCCAGGCGGCGCAGGACGTCGGTCTCGATCCGTCGCGGGTGCACTGGGAACAGTTCGCCGCGCCGGAACAGGCGGGCGACGCCTTCACCGTGGTGCTGGCGAAATCCGGCAAGACGGTGGAGGTTGGCGCGGGCGAGTCGATCCTGAAGGCGATCGAGCGCGACGGCAGCGTGCCGGTCGAGTGCCTGTGTCGCGAAGGCGTGTGCGGCACCTGCGAGACCCGCATCCTGGAAGGCGAGGCAATGCATTTCGACCAGTACCTGAGCGACAAGGAGAAGGCGGCGCAGCAGACCATGATGATCTGCGTCTCGCGAGCCCGCGGCGGCAAGCTCGTGCTCGACCTGTAATCCGACAACAACAGGCCGGCGCATCGGACGCCGGTCAACATCACCGAGGAGACCCCATGAGGAAATCAGCCAGCCTGTGGCTGCTGGCGGGCGCACTGCTGCCTGCCGTTTCGTATGCGCAGTCCAACCTGACGCTCTACGGTGTGGTCAGCACCGCCGTGCGCTACACCTCCAACCTCGACGGCCGTCATCACGACCAGGGCGAACTCGTTTCCAGCGGCATCGGCGGCAGCCGCTGGGGCCTGAAGGGCGACGAGGACCTGGGCGGCGGCAACAAGGCGGTGTTCCTGCTCGAGAATGGCTTTGGCACCGACGACGGCAAGACCGCCTACAACGCGCTGTTCGGCCGGCAGGCATACGTGGGCCTGTCCGGCGACTGGGGCACGCTGACCTTCGGCCGCCAGTACAACGCGCTGAACAACATCGCGTGGTCCTTCGACCCGCTCGACCAGAGCTGGGGCAACTTCTGGTCCGGCCCGCTCTACACCGGCGGTGACGTCTTCTTCCAGGGCTACCGCGTCAACAACAGCGTGGTGTACAAGAAGAAAGTCGGGCCGGTCAGCGTGCAGCTCGACTACGGCTTCGGCGAGCGCCCGGGCAGCATGGCGCGCGGCGCCACCTTCGGCGGCGGCGTGATGGTCCAGGACGGGCCGCTGGCGCTGGGCGTCGCCTATGACCAGCAGCGTCCCGGCAGCGGCGACAACACCCTGCACAACTACTCGGTCGGCGCTTCCTACGTGGTCGGCAAGGCCACCGGCTATGCCGGCTACATGGGCCGCCGCGAGACCAGTCCGGACGCGCGCTTCTGGATCGCCTTCGTCGGTCTCGGCTATCAGGTCACGCCGGCGCTGCACCTGTCGGGCGCGTATTAACGCTACAACCAGAGCGGCAATGTGACGACCCAGTTCCAGTCGACGCCGGTCTTGCTGGGAGACGGCAATGCCGATGCGATCTCGGCCGTCGCGGACTATGCCTTGTCGAAACGCACCAGCCTGTTCCTCGAGGCCGACGCCACCTTCGCACGCGGCGGCACGGTCGGGCGAGAAACCGAGTACTGGGCCGGCACGCCGGTGACCGATGTCCGCAGCACCACGCGCGTGGGCGTGATGGCCGGGATCCGGCACGTGTTCTGAGGGCGCTCTTCGCACGCCGCCGGCCGTTGCCACGCAGGCGAGGGCCTGGTAGCAAGACGCCCGGCGCACGGCGCGGTCAGCCGTCGCAGTGGTCCAGTTTTTGCGCAAGCCTTGTGGCGCAAAAGGGGCTTTATATAGAGATGTCTACAACATTGAAATGCCAGTGATGGGCTTCTAACATGCGCTCATGACCGCAATCACAGATGCCCTGACCTTGCCGGCGGTCACGCCGCCAGGCTCTGGCGCGCGCGATCCCCATGCCCGCTGCCTTTGGCAGGAAAGCCCGGCCGGTTGCCCCGATGAAGCGCCGGGCTTCGATGTCGGCGGTGCGACCCCGATGTCATGAAACCATCCACCGGCCCGGATGCCAGGCATCCGGCGCGCGCCGGCAATGGCTGGCTCACCCGCATCGCGCTGCCCGCAGGCGTCCACCCCGATGCCTTGCCGCTGCTGGCCGGCCGTGCGCTGCGTGGCCTCTGTGATGGCTATGTCGCGGTACTGCTGCCTTCCTACCTGCTGGCACTTGGCTTTGACCCGATCGCAGTCGGAGTCATCAGCAGCGCGACCCTGATCGGCTCTGCCGTGGCCACGATCCTGGTCGGGATCGCCGGGCACCGCTACCCGCAACGCCGCTTGCTGATGCTGGCGGCCGCGCTGATGGTTGCGACAGGTCTTGGCTTTGCGGGCTTCACCTCGCTATGGCCGCTGCTGGTGATCGCTTTCGCTGGCACGCTGAACCCCGGCTCCGGCGATGTCAGCGTCTTCCTGCCGCTGGAGCACGCGCGGCTGGCGGAATCGGCAGCGCCCGACGCCCGCACCGCGCTGTTTGCCCGATATGGCCTGATCGGCGCGTTTTCGTCGGCGCTGGGCGCACTGGCAGCGGCGATACCAGCATGGCTTGCCGCGCAGTCGCGGCTGTCCCCGCTCGATGCGATGCGCCTGATGTTCGTCTTCTACGGGATCATCGGGCTGCTGCTGTGGCGCCTGTATGCGCGCCTGCCGGCCACCCTGCCACATGGCGCAGCGACCACGCCGCTGGGTCCGTCCCGTCCGATCGTATTGCGCCTGGCCATGCTGTTCAGCGTGGATGCATTCGCCGGCGGCCTGGTCGTCAATGCGCTGCTGTCGCTGTGGCTGATGCAGCGTTTCAGCCTGACTCCGAGCGTGACGGGCCAGTTCTTCTTCGAGGCGGGCCTGCTGACAACGTTCTCGCAGCTTGCCGCGGTGC
>JABFVP010000660.1 GCA_013362725.1 Cupriavidus sp. | reverse complement strand
CATCACCGAGTGGGATGAATTCTCCGGCCGACTGGAAGCGGTGGACCGGGTGGAGATCCGCCCGCGCGTGGGCGGCACCATCGATGCCGTGCACTTCCGCGAAGGCGCGCTGGTGAAGAAGGGCGATCCGCTCTTCACCATCGACCCGCGGCCTTATGCCGCGGAGGTGGCACGCGCCGAGGCCGCGCTGGCCGCGGCGCAGGTGCGTGCGGCCCATGCCAGGAGCGAGGGCGAGCGCGCGCAGCGCCTGCTGGACGACAACGCGATCTCGCGGCGCGAGTTCGACGAGCGCATCCATGCCGCGCGCGAAACCGGCGCCAACGTGCGCGCCGCGCTGGCACAGCTGGAGACCGCGCGCCTGAACCTGGCCTACACCCGCATCACCGCGCCGGTGTCCGGCCGCGTGTCGCGCGCCGAGATCACGGTGGGCAACCTGGTGGCGCCCGGCGCGGCGACGCCGCCGCTGACCACGGTGGTGTCGGTATCGCCGATCTACGCCAGCTTCGAGATCGATGAGCAGAGCTACCTGCGCTACACCGCTCCCGGCGCCGGCGGCGGACAGGCCAACCTGCCGGTCTTCCTCGGCCTGGCCAATGAAGACGGCCATCCGCACCAGGGCAAGATCCAGTCGGTCGACAACCGGCTCGATACCCGCAGCGGCACCATCCGCGTGCGCGCGGTGTTCGACAACGACGACGGCCGCCTGCTGCCGGGCCTCTACGCCAAGGTCAAGATGGGCGGCGGTGCGCCGCATGCGGCGGTGCTGGTCAACGACCGCGCGGTCGGCACCGACCAGGGCAAGAAGTTCGTGCTGGTGGTCGACAAGGCCAACAAGCTGGTCTACCGCGAAGTCGAGCTCGGGCCCAACTATGAAGGCCTGCGCGTGATCCGCAAGGGGCTGAAGCCGGGCGAGAACATCGTCGTCAACGGCTTGCAGCGCGTGCGGCCGGGCGACACGGTGCAGCCCAAGGCGGTGGCGATGGCCTTCCGCAGCGAACTGGAACCGCGCCCGGCAGCGCCCGACCGCAAGCAGGCCGCGAGCGAGAAGGGCGACGCCGACGTGAAGCCGGTGAGCTGAGCGGCAGGAAAGCTTGCTGAGGGTTTGCTCCCCTCTCCCGCTTGCTTGCGGGAGAGGGACAGGGGGTGAGGGCAGGAGCGTCAAAGGCTGAGGCTGGTGGGTTAAAACCGTTGGCTTCGCTTGTTGTGGTTCCTTGTTGGACCACCCCTCACCCCGGCCCTCTCCCCATGAGAGGAGAGGGAGAACACCTTGCTTAGGCTGGTTCGGGCGGCTTTGGCGCACCCAGAACCGTCGGCCTTGCCAGCGCCCTAGTTTGTTTTGCTCCCAAAGCAGTTGATGGTGCCCGCCATGGCGGGCCGCCAGGGGAGCGTTTTGCAGAGACCAAGATGAATCTCTCTAAATTCTTTATCGACCGCCCCATCTTCGCGGGGGTGCTGTCGGTGCTGATCTTCCTGATCGGTGCCATCTCGATGTTCAAGCTGCCGATCTCGGAGTACCCGGAAGTGGTGCCGCCGTCGGTGGTGGTGCGCGCGCAGTATCCGGGCGCCAACCCCAAGGTGATCGCCGAAACCGTGGCGTCGCCGCTGGAAGAGCAGATCAACGGCGTCGAGGACATGCTGTACATGTCGTCGCAGTCCAACAGCGACGGCCTGCTCACGCTGACCGTGACCTTCAAGCTGGGCACCGACCCGGACAAGGCGCAGCAGCTGGTGCAGAACCGCGTCTCGCAGGCCGAGCCGCGCCTGCCGGAAGACGTGCGGCGGCTCGGCATCACCACGGTCAAGAGTTCGCCGGACCTGACCATGGTGGTCCACCTGGTCTCGCCCAACGACCGCTATGACATGACCTACCTGCGCAACTACGCGGTGATCAACGTCAAGGACCGGCTGGCGCGGCTGCAGGGCGTGGGCCAGGTGCAGCTGTTCGGCTCGGGCGACTACGCCATGCGCGTGTGGCTCAACCCGGAGAAGATGGCTGAGCGCCAGCTGGCGACCGGCGACGTGATCAAGGCCATCCGCGAGCAGAACGTGCAGGTAGCGGCCGGCGTGATCGGCCAGTCGCCGTCGCTGCCGGGCGCCGACCTGCAGCTGTCGGTCAATGCGCAGGGCCGCCTGAGCACGGTGGAAGAGTTCGGCGATATCGTCGTGCGCACCTCCGCCGACGGCGCCGTGACCTACCTGAAGGACGTCGCCCGGATCGAACTGGGCGCGTCGGAATACGCGTTGCGCTCGCTGCTCGACAACAAGCCGGCGGTGGCCATTCCCATCTTCCAGGCGCCTGGTTCCTACGCCATCCAGATCTCGGATGACGTGCGCAAGACCATGGAAGAGCTGAAGCAGAATTTCCCCGACGGCATCGACTACAGCATCGTCTATGACCCGACGCAGTTCGTGCGCCACTCGATCGAGGCGGTAACGCACACGCTGTTCGAGGCGATTGCGCTGGTGGTGCTGGTGGTGATCCTGTTCCTGCAGACCTGGCGTGCGTCGATCATCCCGCTGCTGGCGGTGCCGGTGTCGATCGTCGGTACCTTCGGGCTGATGCACCTGTTCGGCTTTTCGATCAATGCGCTGTCGCTGTTCGGGCTGGTGCTGGCGATCGGCATCGTGGTCGATGACGCGATCGTGGTGGTGGAGAACGTCGAGCGCAATATCGAGGAAGGGCTGACCCCGAAGGAGGCCACCTACAAGGCCATGCGCGAGGTCAGCGGCCCCATCATCGCCATCGCGCTGACGCTGATCGCCGTGTTCGTGCCGCTGGCCTTCATGACCGGCCTGACCGGGCAGTTCTACAAGCAGTTCGCGCTGACCATCTCGATCTCGACCATCATCTCCGCGTTCAACTCGCTGACGCTGTCGCCGGCGCTGTCGGCGCTGCTGCTCAAGAGCCACGACGCGCCCAAGGACTGGCTGTCGCGCTGGATGGACCGCGTCTTCGGCGGCTTCTTCAAGCGCTTCAACAAGTTCTTCGGCCGCAGCGCCGAAAGCTATGGCCGTGGCGTGAAGGGCGTGATCCGCCGCAAGGGCTCGGTATTCGGCGTGTACGCGGTGATGCTGGTCCTGACCTGGGGCGTGTTCCAGCTGGTGCCCAAGGGCTTCGTGCCGGCGCAGGACAAGCAGTACCTGGTGAGCTTTGCCAAGCTGCCTGACGGGGCTACGCTGGACCGCACCGAGGACGTGATCCGCAAGATGAGCGAGATCGCGCTCAAGCATCCGGGCGTGGAATCGGCGGTGGCCTTCCCGGGCCTGTCGATCAACGGCTTCACCAACAGCCCGAGCGCCGGCATCGTGTTCGCCACGCTCAAGCCGTTCGAGGAGCGCAAGAGCGCCGAACTGAGCGGCGCGGCGATTGCCGCCGAACTCAACCAGAAGTACGCGGCGATCCAGGATGCGTTTATCGCGGTGTTCCCGCCGCCGCCCGTGCAGGGCCTGGGCACCATCGGCGGCTTCAAGCTGATGATCGAGGACCGTGCCGCGCTGGGCTATGACGCGCTGTTCGAGGCGACTAACGCGTTCGCCAACAAGGCGCGCGCCACGCCCGAGCTGACCGGCATCTTCAGCAACTACCAGGTCAACGTGCCGCAGCTCGACGTCAGGCTGGACCGCGTCAAGGCCAAGCAGCTGGGCGTGCCGGTGACGGATGTGTTCGACACGCTGCAGACCTACCTGGGCTCGGCCTATGTCAATGACTTCAACAAGTTCGGGCGGACCTACCAGGTCAAGGTGCAGGCCGACGCGCCGTTCCGCGCCCATGCCGAGGACATCCTGCAGCTGAAGACGCGCAACGCCGCCGGCGACATGGTGCCGCTGTCGTCGCTGGTGCAGGTCAAGCAGGGCTTCGGTCCGGACAGCGTGGTTCGCTACAACGGCTTTACCGCCGCCGACATGAACGGCGGGCCCGCGCCCGGCTTCTCGTCGGGCCAGGCGCAGGCCGCCGCCGAGCGCATCGCCGCGGAAACGCTGCCCAAGGGCATCAAGTTCGAATGGACCGAGCTGACCTACCAGGACATCCTGGCCGGCAATGCCGGGATCTGGATCTTCCCGCTGTGCGTGCTGCTGGTGTTCCTGGTGCTGGCTGCCCAGTACGAGAGCCTGACGCTGCCGCTGGCGGTGATCCTGATCGTGCCGATGAGCCTGCTGGCGGCAATGACCGGGGTGTGGCTGACGCGGGGCGACAACAACATCTTCACGCAGATCGGCTTCATCGTGCTGGTGGGCTTGTCAGCGAAGAATGCGATCCTGATCGTCGAGTTTGCGCGCGAGCTGGAGCACCACGGCCGCACCGTGGTGCAGGCCGCGATCGAGGCCAGCCGCCTGCGCCTGCGCCCGATCCTGATGACGTCGTTCGCGTTCATCATGGGCGTGGTGCCGCTGGTGGTCTCCACCGGCGCCGGCGCCGAGATGCGCCATGCGATGGGCGTGGCGGTGTTCGCCGGCATGCTCGGCGTGACCTTCTTCGGGCTGTTCCTGACGCCGGTGTTCTATGTCGCGCTGCGTTTGCTGGCCACGCGCGGACAACGTCGCGCGCAGCCGGCGCAAGTCGAACACCAGGCTGTGGCATCGGCTGAATAACGCAGGTTTGCTCCCCTCTCCGGCAAGCGGGAAAGGGGAGCTACTACAGAACAGTCAAGGAATGAACCAATGATTGCCCAAATCACAAGGCAGTTGCCCCGAATCGCCACGCTGGCCGCCGCGCTGGTGCTGGCCGGCTGCTCGCTCGCGCCGACCTACAAGGTGCCGGAGACAGCCACCGTGCCGGCCTTCAAGGAAGCCGAGGCGGCCCAGGCCGAAGGCGCGCAATGGAAGACCGCGACCCCCGCCGAGGGCCGGCATCGCGGCGAATGGTGGAAGATCTTCGGCGACGCCGAACTGGACCGCCTGATCGCAGCGGCCGGCGAATCCAACCAGGATCTCGCCATCGCCGCGGCCCGGCTGAAGCAGGCGCGCGCCTTCACCGGCGCCACCGAGGCGGACCTTTATCCGCAGCTG
>JABFVP010000680.1 GCA_013362725.1 Cupriavidus sp. | reverse complement strand
GTCGATATCCCGGATACGGTGCTCGGGCAGCTGGGCAATCGCGTGCAGCACGCGCTGCGTGCCTTCACCCCGCGCGACCAGAAGGCGGTCAAGGTGGCGGCCACCACCATGCGCGCCAACCCCAAGCTGGACCTGGAAACCGCCATCGGCGAACTGGGCGTGGGCGAGGCGCTGGTGTCGTTCCTCGACGCCAAGGGCACGCCGTGCGTGACCGAGCGCGCCTGGGTGCTGGCGCCTGGCAGCCGCATCGGCCCGGCGACGGAAGACGAGCGCAAGCAGCTGATCGCGAACTCGCTGGTGGCGGGCACCTACGAGAAGACCGTCGACCGCGAGTCCGCCTACGAAAAGCTGCGCGGCAGCGTGCCGACGGTGCCTAACGGCGGCAAGGGCACGGGCAGCGCGCCGGCGGGGCGGCCGGCGGGCGAACAAGACAGCGGCTGGCTCGGCACCGCAGGCGAAATTTTCGGCACCCTGACCAAGGGCACCGGCAAGAGCGGCCGCGGCGATTCGATCCTGGAATCGATGGCGAAGTCGGCCGCGCGCACGGTCGGCTCACAGGTTGGGCGCGAGTTGATCCGTGGCGTGTTGGGGAGTTTGCTGGGGAAGAAGAAGTAAAGGCAGTTCAAGCTTGCCCGCGGTTTGCTCCCTCTCCCGCAGGCGGGAGAGGGAGTACCCCAGCGGTAGTTCGAGCGTTAACGCTGCTGCGCCGCCTCTGTGGTTTTCGCCGCTTCACCATCCTCGCGCATCTTGCGCGCGAACATGCGGGCGAAGAACCAGCCCATGCCGATGATGAACACGATCACGCCCAGGCTCATCAGCCCGGTGCTGGTACTGAACAGGATCTTGAAGGCTTCCATGCGTGGCTCCCTTGGTGTGGACGGTGGCGCGCGGCGTGGTTGCGCCGGCGCTTGCCGCCAGTGTAGGGAGCCGCATCAGGCGGGCTATTGAGGCCGGTCAAGCGCCGGCCAGCCCGCGTCCGTGCCGTCAGTTCTTGGTGCCGAACAGCCGGTCGCCGGCATCGCCGAGGCCGGGGACGATATATGCATCGGCATCCAGGTGGCTGTCGAGCGAGGCGACGAACAGCTTCACCCCGGGGTGCGCCTTCTGGAACACTTCCACGCCCTCGGGGGCGGCTACCAGCGCGACGAAGGTGATGGCCTCGTCCTTGACGCCGCGGCGTTTGAGCACTTCCACCGCATGCGCGGCCGAATAGCCCGTGGCGACCATCGGATCGCACAGGATGAAGCTGCGGTCTTCCAGCGCCGGCAGGCGCACCAGGTATTCCACCGGGCGGTGCTGCTCGTCGCGGTACACGCCGATATGGCCGATGCGCGCCGACGGGATCAGCTCGACCAGCCCGTCGCTCATGCCCACGCCCGCGCGCAGCACCGGCACGATGGTCAGCTTCTTGCCTGCGATCACCGGCGCGTCGAGCTCAACCAGCGGGGTCTCGATGCGGCGCGTGGTCAGCGGCAGGTTGCGTGTGATCTCGTAGCCCATCAGCAGCGTGATCTCGCGCAGCAGCTCGCGGAACGTGCGCGTCGACGTTTCCTTGTCGCGCATGTGCGAGAGCTTGTGCTGGATCAGCGGGTGGTCGAGGATGAAGAGGTTGGGAAAGCGCGGGTCTTGTTTCATGGCTGGCGGCGAGGGCTCGGCGGGATGGCGAGTGAAGCGGGCGCGCGAGGCCGGTTGGGGCTCGCGCGCCGCGCCGTTGCAGCCGGATTGTAATGGAAGCGGGCCGCCGCGCACGGCAGCGGCCCCGCAGTTGCCGCGTGGCGCCTTAGGCTAGTCGAGCGCGCGGTCCTTCGACTCGATATCGACCAGGAAGATGGCCAGTGCCGCCACGGCCAGGAACGAGGACAGCAGCGCCAGCGCCAGCGTGAACTGGCTGGCCATGATCGGCGCGACGATGGACGGGGCGAACAGGCCGCCGAAGCGCGCCATCGCGCCCGCGGTGCCCATGCCGCTGGCGCGCAGGTCGGTCGGGTACACCTCCGGCGTGAAGGCGTACAGCGCGCCCCAGGTGCCGAGCAGCGAGAAGCTCATCAGCAGCGTCGAGCCGATCACCAGCGCCGCGGACTGGCCCAGGCTGTACAGCATGCAGCCCGCCGCGCTCAGCAGCAGGAAGCCGATCAGGGTCGGCTTGCGGCCCCAGCGCTCCACCCCGTGCGCGGCCAGCGCGAAGCCCGGCAGTTGCACCAGCGCCAGCAAGATCAGGAACACCTGGCCGCGCATGAAGCCGAAGCCCTGGCCCGCCAGCTTCACCGGCAGATAGACGAAGACCCCGTAGTAGGCGATGGAGATCAGCATCCACGCCACCAGCAGGCAGATGGTGCGGCGCCGGCAGCCAGCGGCAAACAGCGCGAACACCGATTTGCGCTCCATTTTCTGCGGCTGCAGCGCGCCGATTTCCACCGACACGCGGTTGGCCGCGGCTACCCGCTGCAGCACCGCGCGGGCCTCGTCCGAGCGCCCCGATTTGTTCAGGTAGAGCGGCGACTCGGGCACGAAGAAGCGGAACACCACGCCGACCAGCGCCGGAATGCCGGTGACCAGGAAGATCAGCCGCCAGGCCTCGTCGCCGCGCGACACCGCGATCAGCGCCAGGATCGCCAGCAGGATGGTGCCGACCGCCCAGAACGACTCCAGCAGCACCAGCCAGCGGCCGCGCCGGTCCGACGGCAGGAACTCGGCCATCATGGTGTAGTCGACCGGCAGCGTGCCGCCGACGCCGATGCCGGTCAGGAAGCGCAGCAGCAGCAGCCACTGGAAGTCCGGCGCGAAGGCCGAGGCGACGCCGCAGATGGCATCGATGACCACCGCCATCATCAGTACCGGCCGGCGCCCGATGCGGTCGGCCAGCCGGCCGAACACGAACGCGCCGATCAGCATGCCGACGAAGAACATGGTGCCGGTCTGCAGCGCGCTCGGCACCGGGATGCCGAAGGTGGCCGCGATCGACGGCGCGGTGAAGCCGATCGACAGCACCTGCATCGCGTCGGCAAGCCACACCAGGCCAAATATGACGAACAGCCGGTACTGGAAGCGGCCGACGCCGGCCGCGCGGATGCCTTGCTCGATCGTGATGGGTGGCGACGACGCTGCGCGCGCGCTGGGCTGCGCGGCCGAGCCTGGCGTGGCCTCCGGGATGGTCGTGGTGGCCATGGATGAAATGGATGACGACATGTTTGTCTACCTGTCTCGTTATAGGCTGGTTCTGGAACTCGGAAGCACGCGCGGAACGATGCCGGAGCTGCGGCATGCAACGGCGCCGGGCGGGGTGCCACGACTGGCACCGTGGGGCATCCCGGCGGGGGCGCTGGCTTGCGCCTGGCGAGGCTGGAACTAGTCCGGTAGTACGCCCGCAACGCCTTGCTGGATCTGATACGACATAGTCACTCCTGGTTGTCTACCCTTGGTTTGGTCAGGCCCGGTGTCCCCGGTGCGCCGGTGGTCTGGCGGAACCATGCAAGCCCCGCGCCAGCGCGTCCGGTGATCTATCGGGCCGGTTTTATCTTTTTGTGTTCTTGTCCGCCGCTTGCGGCGCGCCGTCCTTGTGCGGGGGGCACCGCTGCGTGCCCGCTGGCACTCATGTAGTGCGCACTACATGATCGTTCAGCGTAAGCTACATGAAACTGGCGGGCAAGGCCGAATTGCGTTTCTCTCCTCGGGGTTTTCCCGCGCGCAGCCCGGCTGGCGCAGGCTCGGTCACGCCAACGCGCCCGGCGCCGATGCGCAGGGCCCGCCAGCGTGGTGCACGGTGCTCCGGTGGTTCAGTGGGCAGGCGCCGCGCGCAGCCGCGCGACGGTGTTCTCCAGGTCCTGCCATGCGGGTTTGTCGGGCGCAAAGCGCGCGCGCAGGTACTGCGCCAGTTGCGCGATCTGCTGGTCGTCGAGCGTGTCGGCATAACCCGGCATCGCGCCCAGCTCGCTGTTGGGCGGTGCCGGCATGCCGCGCAGCAGCACCTGGATCACGTTGTCCGGCAGCTTGCTGTGCAGGTTGGTATTGAGCGCCAGCGACGGCTTGACGCCGAACTGCGCGATGCCCTGGTCCGACTGGTGGCAGACCGCGCAGGCGCTCTGGTACAGTCGTTCGGCGGGACCGCCTAGCGTGCGCGCGGCCTGCTGGCTGCGTTGTTCGACCTGCGCCGCCTGCGCGGCCAGCACCGACGGTGCCGGTGCGGGCGCCCCGAACGACGCCACGTAATGCGCGATCGCGCGCACGTCGTCCTCTGGCAGTTGCGCAAGCTCTTCCACCACCGGCGCCATCGGTCCCGCGGCGGCGCCATGGTGCGGCGCATAGCCGCCGCGCAGGTAGGTGAACAGCGCGGCCTCGGTCCACGGCACCGGCGCCTTCGACAGCGCGGTCAGCGCCGGCGCTTCCCAGCCTTCGGCGCTGCCGCCGGTCAGGTAGCGGCGCCCGCCTTGCTCGGCGCCGAGCGCGTTGCGCGGCGAATGGCAGGCGCTGCAGTGCCCCAGCCCCTCGGCCAGGTACGCGCCGCGATTCCATTGCGCCGAGCGCGACGGGTCCGGCGTAAAGCGTTCGTTGCGATGGAACAGCAGGTTCCAGCCGGCCAGCAGCGGGCGCAGGTTGAACGGGAACGCGAGCTGCGTCTGCGGCACGGCGGATTTCACCGGCTCGGCCGACATCAGGTAGCCGTACAGCGCCTGCATGTCGCCATCGCTGATCTTGGCGAAGGCGGTGTACGGGAACGCCGGATACAGGCGCCGCCCGTCGCGGTGGATGCCTTCGCGCATGGCGCGCTCGAATGCGGCGAACGACCAGTTGCCGATGCCGGTCTGCACATCCGGCGTGATGTTGGTGCTGTAGACCGTGCCGAAGGGCGTTTCCAGCGGCAGGCCGCCGGCGTTCTTCGCGCCGCCCGGCGCGGTATGGCAGACCGCGCAGTCGCCGGCGGCGGCGACCAGCCGGCCGCGTTCGAGCGTGGCGGCGGAATAGAAGCCGGGCTCGGGCGGCGCCACCGGCGCGATCGGTGCGCGCCACGGCAACA
>JABFVP010000459.1 GCA_013362725.1 Cupriavidus sp. | reverse complement strand
TGCCGGCGGCGGACCGGTGGTCGGCGATATCTACGAGATTGCCGACGCGCTGCTGCCGGTGCTGGACGAGATCGAGGAGGTCTATCCGGGTCAGGCCACGCTGTTCGTGCGCGAGGAACAGGCGGTGCAGCACAACGGCCGGCCCGTCGCCTGCCTGCTGTACCCGGTGGCCGAAGCCGCCGCGGCGACGCTGCCGCGCATCGACAGCGGAGACTGGGTGGCCTATCGCCGCGCGCGCGATGACGCCGCTGCGTGATTCACGTCGCTTGCGGGCGCGCAGGGAATTGCGGGATCACTGTTACGCCGTCTGGCCAGCGATCGGGATCACGCCAAGCAAAACAGTGGCCAGCATCATGACCAGCGCCGCTGACAGCGCCCATAGCAGGGTATAGCGCTGGTGATCGCCGAACTCGACTTCAGCCAGGCCGACCAGCAGATACGTCGATGCGACCAGGGGGCTCAGCAGGTGCACCTGCTGGCCAATGAGTGAGGCGCGCCCGACCTCGGCGGCGCTGATGCCGTAGACCGCGGCAGCCTTGGCCAGGATCGGCAGGATGCCGAAGTAGAACGCGTCGTTGGAAATGAAGAACGTGAACGGTACGCTCAGCACGCCGGTGACCAGCGCCATGTAGGGGCCCATCCAGTCGGGCACGGCGCTGATGACGCTGTGCGCGATCGCGTCGACCATTTTGGTGCCCGACAGGATGCCGACGAAGATGCCGGCGGCAAAGATCAGCGCTACGACCGGCACGACGTTGGCCGCATGCGCGCCGATCCGCTCCTTCTGTTCCTGCAGGCTCGGGTAGTTCACCATCAGAGCGATGGCGCACGCCACGATGAACAGCGCAGGCAGCGGAAATATGCCGAGGATCAGCATTGCCATCAGGCCGATGGTCAGCGCCAGGTTGAACCACAGCAGCCGGGGCCGGGAGATCTTCGGATCGCCGGTGGCAAGCTCCGCGGCGCCATGGCCGGATGCGCCCGCTGCGGCCGTCATCAGCGCGATGTGGCCGAGCCGGTTGCGTTCGCGCCGGCCAAGCAGGAAGGCCACGAACAGGCCCCAGATGCCGGTGACGACCATCGGCAGGATCATCGGCACGAAGAGCGACCCCACATCGACGCCCAGCGCGCTTGCGGCACGCGCGGTGGGGCCGCCCCAGGGCAGGATGTTCATCAGCCCGCCCGCCATCATGATCACGCAGGCCAGCACCAGCCTGCTGATGCCCAGGCGCTTGTAGAGCGGAAGCATGGCGGCGCAGGTGATCATGTAGGTGGTCGAGCCGTCGCCGTCCAGCGATACCAGCGCGGCCAGCACGAAGGTACCGACGACGATCTTGACCGGGTCGCCGGCCACCAGCTTCAGGATGACGCGCACTACCGGGTCGAACAGGCCGGCATCGATCATCAGGCCGAAATACAGGATCGCGAACATCAGCATCACGCCGGTCGGCGCCAGCTTCTTGACGCCTTCCAGCATCATCGGCCCCAGTTCCGGGCCGAAGCCGCCGATCGCGCTGAAAACAATGGGAACAAGTATCAGCGCCACCATCGCGGAGAGCCGCTTGGTCATGATCAGTGCCATGAACACGATCACCATGGAATAGGCGAGCAGGGTCAACATCTTTCTTCAATACCTCATTGCCGGGCAGACCTTGCGAGGGCGCTGCGTGGCGGTTGTCTGGCGCAGGGCGATTCAGTTGGCGCAAACGAGGCGTTGCGTTACCGCGTCGGCAAGCTGCAGCGTAGAGGCTGTGCCCGATGATTTCGACATCGCGGGCAGCCCCAGATCAAGCAAGGGGCGGATTCTAGGCGCGGAAGGCTGTCAGCAAACTGTCAATGTGCCGGCTGTGTCATCGGGGTTTACGCGGGGGCAGGTGCGCCCCGCTAGCCCGCAGGATTAGGCGATCCCGCGTCGTACCAGCGCATGCCCGCCAATTTTTCACAATATGGAAATATGTTTTGGTCCGCAAAAATCCCTGTTTGCGTAGCACAACGCCATTTCTCATGATGGAAGATAATTTCCCTCATTGTGAAATATTCTTCCCAACTCATTGAATATAAGGAAAAAATTTCTAGTGCGCCGCCGCACCCAACGGCTTGTTGCAATGCGGGAAAGCTCTCTAGACTCTTATATAAGACGCACGACCCGAAGGGGCGGGACGCGACGGCCGGTGCGCGGCATCGCGAGACCACCTACGGGGCAGCCGGGGAAGACAATCGACCATCCCGATCACCTTCAGGAGAGTGACCATGAACCGCCAGGAACAGATCCACGCCTTGCAAAAAGACTGGGATACCAATCCCCGCTGGGAGGGTATCCGACGCAATTTCACCGCCGAAGACGTGGTGCGCCTGCGTGGTTCGGTTCAGGTCGAGCACACCCTGGCGCGCCGTGGTGCCGAAAAGCTGTGGCACCTGCTCAACACCGAGCCGTTCGTCAACTCGCTCGGCGCGTTGACCGGCAACCAGGCCATGCAGCAGGTCAAGGCCGGCCTGAAGGCAATCTACCTCTCGGGCTGGCAGGTCGCCGGCGATGCCAACCTGGCTGGCGAGATGTACCCTGACCAGTCGCTGTATCCGGCCAACTCGGTGCCGCAGGTGGTCAAGCGCATCAACAACACCTTCCAGCGCGCCGACCAGATCCAGTGGAGCGAAGGCTCGGGCGACACCGACTTCTTCGCCCCCATCGTCGCCGACGCGGAAGCCGGCTTTGGCGGCGTACTGAATGCCTTCGAACTGATGAAGGCGATGATCGAGGCGGGCGCCGCCGGCGTGCACTTCGAGGACCAGCTTGCTTCGGTGAAGAAGTGCGGCCATATGGGCGGCAAGGTGCTGGTGCCGACCCGCGAAGCGGTCGCCAAGCTGACCGCCGCGCGCCTGGCCGCCGACGTGTCCGGCGTGCCGACCCTGGTGATCGCCCGCACCGACGCCGAGGCCGCCGACCTGCTGACCTCGGACATCGACGACAACGACAAGCCATTCTGTACCGGCGAGCGCACCGTGGAAGGCTTCTATCGCGTCCGCAACGGCCTCGAGCAGTCGATCTCGCGCGCGCTGGCGTATGCCGAGGTGGCCGACCTGGTGTGGTGCGAAACCGGCAAGCCGGACCTGGAGTTCGCCAAGAAATTCGCCGAAGCCGTGCACGCCCGCTTCCCGGGCAAGATGCTGGCCTACAACTGCTCGCCGTCGTTCAACTGGAAGAAGAACCTGGACGACGCCACCATCGCCAGGTTCCAGCGCGAACTGGGTGCGATGGGCTACAAGTTCCAGTTCATCACGCTGGCCGGCTTCCACTCGCTCAACTATTCGATGTTCAACCTGGCCTACGGCTACGCCCGCAACCAGATGAGCGCGTTCGTGGAGCTGCAGGAGGCGGAATTCAAGGCCGCCGAGAAGGGCTTCACCGCGGTCAAGCACCAGCGCGAAGTCGGCACCGGCTACTTCGACGCCGTGACCCAGACCATCGAAGGCGGCCAGTCGTCGACGACCGCGCTGAAGGGTTCGACCGAAGACGAGCAGTTCTTCGAAGACAAGAAAGTGGCCTGACTCTCCTGGTCACTCCCGCCGGCTCGTGGGTCCGGCGGGATCGGGAGGGCGTGCGACCATCACGCTCTCTCTTTTAGGCGACGCGCCGTTCTCTCTCAGGGACGGCGCGATTTTTTTTATTCCGAATGCGACTGCCGTGCAGGCGCTGGATGCAGGAGCGTGTACCCGCGATTCACTCGAAGGTGCCAGCCGCCTTGGAGAGCGTCCACCCCACACCGAGACACAGACCAACCCATCCAAGCGCGATCAGGGCGACGTCATGCCAGTTCATCGTACGACGCCCAGGTCGACGCAATCTGAATCTGTCCCGTGACGAAGGCATAGCCGTCTCCCGCAAAAGCATGGGAACAGGCTAGGGCACCGGTCTGGGATTTCACGGAGGGATTTGTAAAGGTTTGTTGCGGTCCGGACGAGCCATCCAGCATTGAGATTGCGCGACATCATGAAAGCGACTCTGTTGCTCGCTACCTGCGCCGTCGAAAAAACCGCCCGCACCGGCATGACCGTGCGGGCGGTTTTGCTTTGGCGGGCTGCGCCGGCGTTCAGCGGTAGACGATCACCGGAATGTCGGTATGCGTCAGCACCTTCTGCGTCTCGCTGCCGAGCAGAAGGCCGGACAGCCCGCGCCGGCCATGCGAGGCCATGAAGATCACGTCGCAGCCGTGGCGCTCGGCGGCGTCGATGATGCCCAGGTAGGGCACGGCAAAGGTCGACATGTCGGCGTCGAAGGTCACGCCGGCCGCCGTGGCCAGGTTTTCGATTTCTTTCAGATACAGCTTGGCCTGGTTCTCGATGCGGTCCTTGAACGCCTGCGGGGCCTCGACCACGATTTCGCTGAATGGCGTGTACGGGTATTCCTCCAGGCAGACATAGGCCGTGACGCGCGCGCCGATGGCCTTGGCGAGCTCCAGTCCGCCGTTGATGGCCTTTTTGGAGAGTTCCGAGCCGTCGGTGGGAAGCAGGATATGTTGGAACATGCGGGGCTCCTTTGCTGACTAGGGGTCGGGGCAGGGCGGCGGCCCGCCGGTTCGCGGCATCGCCGCGGCGCGGGGCAGCGCCTGTCTTGAATGCATTGTAGTCAGTGTGCCGAGAAGGTCATTGCGTAATGTCAATGGCATCCGAAGCGCCCCCGCACGCCCCGCGTCGGCTCCGTGCCTAGTCCGCCAGCACTTCCGCCACGGGCAGCGCGCAAGCCTGCTCGGCACGCCGCCAGTAGGACGGATTGCCGTAGGTGTTCTTCAGGTGGTCGATAAACAGCCGCACCCGCAGCGGCAGGTGCTTGCGCTGCGGAAAGACAGCATGGATGCCGATCGGCGGCGCCTGGAACTCGTCCAGCACCGTCACCAGCCGTCCGCTGGCAATCTCGCTGCCGACTTCCCACCACGAGCGCCACGCCAGCCCGTTGCCTTGCAGGCACCACTCGTGCAGCACCGCGCCGTCGCTGCATTCCATGGTGCCGCCCACCTTCACCGTCACGGCGCGACCTTCTTCCTGGAACACCCAGCCGCGCTGCATGTTGGCGCTGGCGCCGAAGGCGAGGCAGTTATGGCGCTGCAGGTCCTCGGGCGTGTTCGGACGCCCGGCGCGCGCAAGATATTCGGGCGCGGCCACCACCACGCGGCGGGTTTCGGCCAGCCGGATCGACACCAGGCTGGAATCGGGCAGGTCGCCCAGGCGGATGGCGCAGTCGAAGCCTTCGTTGACCAGGTCGACCACGCGGTCGGACAGGTCCAGCGTGATCGACACGTCCGGGTGCGATTCGATGAACAGCGGCACCAGCGGCGCCACGTGCTTGCGCCCGTACCCGGCCGGCGCAGTTACCCGCAGATGGCCGCTGGCCTTGACGCCGCCGGCCGAGACGCTGGCCTCGGCGTTGTGCAGGTCGTTCAGGATGCGCTGGCAATCTTCCAGGAACGCCGAGCCCTCGAAAGTCAGGCTGATCTTGCGCGTGGTCCGCACCAGCAGCTTTACACCCAGCCGCTCTTCCAGTGCATCGATGCGCCGGCCGATGATCGCCGGCGCCACGCCCTCGGCCGCGGCGGCGGCGGACAGGCTGCCGCGCGAGGCGACGGATACAAAGGTCTCCAGTTGTTTGAAATGGTCCACGAATGTTTCGCCTGATATGCGCGGGAAGGCCCGCGGGTGCCGCGCTGTCCACGCAAAGGGCGCCGAGGCGGGCCTTTGGTCACCAGTGAAGAGGATTTGGTGCGGAGTTTTGTTTTAGTCAGCGAAGATTAGTTGTGTAAAAGTAAAAGATCAAGTGACCGACGGCCACTTTGCCGCACTGCAGCGTCTCCCTACAATTCGATGCATTCAATGGTGTACAGAGCCACGCAGCTGTGGTCTGGCCGCCGCGCCATCCCGTTGCCCCATACCGCCGCAGGTTGCACAGGTCCTCATGAACAAGATCCGCGCCGTCGTCTTCGATGCCTATGGCACGCTGTTCGACGTGTATTCCGTCACCGCGCGCGCGGAACAGCTGTTCCCGGGCCGCGGCGAGGCGCTGGCGCTGCTGTGGCGCGAGCGCCAGATCGACTACACCCGCATCCGCACCATGGCGGCGCCCGACGGCGCGCATTACAAGCCGTTCTGGGCCATCACCGTGGACGCGCTGCGCTACGCCGCCGAGCGCCTGGGCCTGGGGCTGGATGAAGCGACCGAAGCGCAACTGCTCAAGGAGTACGCGTGCCTGTCGGCGTTCCCGGAAAACCTGGGCGCGCTCAGGCGCCTGCGCAAGGCGGGGCTGCCGCTGGGCATCCTCTCCAATGGCAACGCCGAAATGCTCGACATCTCGGTCAAGAGCGCCGGCATGCACGGGCTGTTCGACCATGTGCTGTCGGTCGATGCGGTGCGCCAGTACAAGACCGCGCCGGCCGCCTATGCCTTGGGGCCGCTGGCCTTCGGGCTGGAGGCGCAGCAGATGCTGTTCGTCTCGTCCAACGGCTGGGACGCCTGCGGCGCCGCCTGGTATGGCTACACCACCTTCTGGATCAACCGTGCCGGCCATCCGGCGGAGCGGCTGGACGTAGCCCCCGCCGGCACCGGTCACGACATGAACGACCTGCTCGATTTCGTCCGCGCCCATGGCGTGGCGGCATAGCAGGGCGCCCAACAACCAAGCTATCGCTATCGTTTAACAGGAGAACAAGATGGCTATCACGCTGCCCGCGGGCATGAAGATCACCGGCGAAATCCTGCCGGCCTACGAAGATATCCTCACGCCGGAAGCCCTGGCCCTGGTAGACAAGCTGCACCGCGCCTTCGAGCCGCGCCGTCAGGAACTGCTGGCCGCGCGCGTGGCGCGCGCCAAGCGCCTGGACGCCGGCGAAGTGCCCGATTTCCTGCCGGAAACCAAGAGCATCCGCGAAGGCGACTGGAAGGTTGCCCCGGTGCCCAAGGCGCTGGAATGCCGCCGCGTGGAAATCACCGGCCCGGTCGAAGCCAAGATGGTGATCAACGCCTTTAACTCGGGCGCTGACAGCTACATGACCGACTTCGAGGATTCGAACACCCCCAACTGGCACAACCAGCTGCAGGGCCAGGTGAACCTGAAGGCCGCGGTGCGTCGCACGCTGACGCTGGAATCGAAGGGCAAGCAGTACAAGCTCAATGACAAGATCGCCACGCTGCAGGTGCGTCCGCGCGGCTGGCACCTGGACGAGAAGCACGTCACCATCGACGGCAAGCGCGTCTCGGGCGGCATCTTCGACTTCGCGCTGTTCTTGTTCCACAACGCCAAGGAACAGATCGCCCGCGGCGCCGGCCCGTTCTTCTACCTGCCGAAGATGGAAAGCCATCTGGAAGCGCGGCTGTGGAACGACATCTTCGTGATGGCGCAGAACGAAATCGGCCTGCCGCAAGGCACCATCAAGGCCACCGTGCTGATCGAGACCATCCTCGCCGCGTTCGAGATGGATGAAATCCGGTATGAACTGCGCGAGCACAGCGCCGGCCTGAATGCCGGCCGCTGGGACTACATCTTCTCGTGCATCAAGAAGTTCAAGAACGACAAGAACTTCTGCCTGGCCGACCGTGCCAAGGTCACCATGACCGCGCCGTTCATGCGCTCGTATGCGCTGCTGCTGCTCAAGACTTGCCACCACCGCGGCGCGCCCGCGATCGGCGGCATGAGCGCGCTGATCCCGATCAAGAACGATCCGGAGAAGAACGCCATCGCCATGGAAGGCATCATCAGCGACAAGCGCCGCGACGCCACCGATGGCTACGACGGCGGCTGGGTGGCGCATCCGGGCCTGGTCGAGCCGGCGATGAAGGAATTCGTCGCGGTGCTGGGCGACCAGCCGAACCAGTTCGGGAAGCAGCGTCCGGACGTGCAGGTGAAGGGCGCCGACCTGCTGAACTTCCAGCCGGAAACGCCGATCACCGAGCACGGCCTGCGCATGAACATCAACGTCGGCATCCACTACCTGGGTGCGTGGCTGGCCGGCAACGGCTGTGTGCCGATCCACAACCTGATGGAAGATGCCGCCACTGCCGAAATCTCGCGCTCGCAGGTGTGGCAGTGGATCCGCTCGCCCAAGGGCAAGCTGGAAGACGGCACCAAGGTCACCGCCGAGCTGGTGCGCAAGCTGATCCCGGAAGAGCTGGCCAAGGTCAAGGAACTGGTTGGTGGCGACACCAGCACCTATGACCGCGCTGCCGAGATTTTCGAGCAGATGTCGACGTCGGAGGACTTTGCCGAGTTCCTGACGCTGCCACTGTACGAAGAAGTCTGAGCAAGCTTGCACTGGCAACCACAAACCGCAGCTTCGGCTGCGGTTTTTTTTTGCTTCCGGCGCGCGGCGGCCACGCGTTAAGTCCGCCTTACACCTGTCATGCAGTGCAGCTGTACAGCGTAAGTACTTGTAACCTGAGCGACGAAGGCTGCACCTTTCTTGTCCTGTCTTGAATACTTTTTGGGTTTATCCCTAGGGCCTGAACTGGAGTAAACAATCTAGGATGCGGGTTTGATGGTGCGCTGCAAGATTGATGGCGCGGCACGGATCGGAACGCCTTGGCGTGACCGCACTGCCCGCGTCGGCGCGCCATTCCGTCCCGATCCACCCACAGGAGATCTGCATGTCCCCTTTCACGCCCGAACAATTTGCTGCGGCGCAGAAGTCCAACGTGAGCCATTTGTTCGCGCTGACGAACACGGCGTTTGAAGGTTTCCAGAAGCTGACCGAACTGAACCTGCAGACCCTCAGGGCCACGCTCGCCGAAGGCCAGGAAAACGTCGAAGCGGTGCTGGCCGGCAAGGATCTGCGCGAAGTGTTCGCGGGCCAGGGCAACCTGGCCCAGCCGACTGCCGAGAAGGCGGTGGCGTATGCGCGCCATGTCTATGAAATCGCCTCGAACACCCAGGCGCAGCTGAGCAAGGCAGTCGAAGCCCAGTACGAGCAGCATAACCGCAACGTCCAGGCTTTCGTCGACACCTTCGTGAAGAACGCGCCGGCCGGTTCGGAAGCGCTGAGCGCGCTGCTGCAGTCGGGCGTTGCCGCGGCCAACACCACCTACCAGTCGTTCCAGGACGCCGCCAAGCAGGGCGCCGAAGCCGCCAAGGCCAACTTCGCCAAGACCGCGGCAGCCGCGTCGGCCACCGCCGCGAACGCTACGCCGCGCGCCGCCAAGGCGTAACAAGCCAGCGCTGGCCCGGCAAGCCTGGGCCGCGCGCTGCACACAGATCGCGGGCATGCGGGCCTGGAACTTCCGCGTTCCCGGACCGCAGCACCGCGACACCATATTTTCCCGCCTCATCCATGCGCACCGGGACCGGCACGTCCGGCCCCGGCAGGGCAGCGCTTTGCCTGCGCGACGGTGGCGGGAACTTGCTCGGGGACTACCGGGGGAATGTCCCTTCCTGCAAGGCAGGGTCTTTCAACTCACGATAACGACGCAATCAGCATGACGAAGAGAATCGCATTGGTAACAGGTGGCATGGGTGGACTCGGTGAAGCCATCAGCATCCGGCTGCACGACGCCGGCCATGCCGTGGTGGTGACGCACTCGCCCGGCAATGCCAGCGCCGGGGACTGGCTGGCCACGATGGCGGCCAGCGGCCGCGAGATGCGCGCCTATGAGGTCGACGTATCCGACTACGACGCCTGCCAGGCCTGCGCCGCGCGCATCCTGGCCGACGTCGGCCAGGTCGACATCCTGGTGAACAATGCCGGTATTACGCGCGATATGGCGTTCAAAAAAATGGACAAGCCGAACTGGGATGCGGTGATGCGGACCAATCTTGATTCGGTGTTCAACCTGACCAAGCCGCTGTGCGAAGGCATGGTCGAGCGCGGCTGGGGCCGCATCATCAATATCTCGTCGGTCAACGGCTCCAAGGGCGCGTTCGGCCAGACCAACTATGCCGCGGCCAAGGCCGGCATGCACGGCTTCACCAAGTCGCTGGCGCTGGAAGTGGCGCGCAAGGGCGTGACCGTCAACACGGTCTCGCCGGGCTACCTGGCGACCAAGATGGTCAATGCCGTGCCCAGGGAGATCATGGAGACCAAGATCCTGCCGCAGATCCCGGTCGGGCGCGTCGGCAAGCCGGAGGAAGTCGCCGCGCTGATTGCCTACCTGTGCTCCGAGGACGCGGCCTATGTGACCGGCTCGAATATCGCCATCAACGGCGGGCAGCACATGCAGTAAGGAAGCCAGGACCGGGGCCTTGGCACCCGCCCCGGCCCCGCTTGCGCGAAGTCCACCCCGCCAGCGCGCCGGACAGTCGACGGCCGCTGGCCATCGTTACGTTCCGCCGCAATCCGGATTCTTGTCCATACTGAAGCTTGACCGGCGGGGCGCCACACCTGCCCCGCGATCCAACGCATGGGGAGGGGTAATCGTGTTCAAGCACATCTTGCTGGCCACCGATGGCTCGGAACTTTCAAGGAAGGCGATGGATGCGGCAATCGGCTGTGTCAAGGCCGATGGCGCCAGGCTGACCGCCTATACCTGCATGGAAGAGTATCCCTACCTGTCCTCGGGCGACGCGGGCCATCCCAGGCGCAAGGCCTTCGAGGAGCAGGAAGCCGAACGGGCCCGGGCGCGGCTGGAAGAAGTGGTTGCCGCCGCCAGGGCGGCGGGCGTACCGTGCGCCACCGACATGACGGCAACCGTTCCCTACAAAGGCATCATCGACGCCGCGGCAAGGCACGATTGTGATGTGATCTTCATGGCGTCGCACGGCCGCAGGGGTCTGGACGCCTTGCTGGTCGGCAGTGAAACGCAGAAGGTGCTGACCCACTGCCGGGTTCCTGTGCTGGTCTACCGCTGAAGACGCCGGCGCGGCGTGCAGCCCCGCGATGCGCGCGTGCGGCCGGACCCCCACCCACACGGAGGTGCTGCCATGGCGGACATCGAACAGGACAAGGTTGTCGGCGTCCTTAACCGGATCCTCGAGGCCGAGCTCGCCGGCGTGGTGCGCTACACGCACTATTCATTCCTGATCTTCGGCTTCGGGCGCATCCCGATCGTGTCGTGGCTGCGCGAGCAGGCAGGCGAGTCGCTGCTGCATGCGCAGCAGGCGGGCGAATGGATCACCACCCTCGGCGCCTATCCCTCGCTCGGCATCGGCGAGCTGCTGGACGCCCACACCCAGGATATCGGCGCGATCCTGCGCGAGTCGCTGGCCACGGAGCGGCAGGCGCTGGGCTTGTACCGTGAACTGCTTGGCCTGGTCGAGGGCCGCTCCGTTGCGCTGGAGGAGTATGCGCGGCAGTTGATCCAGCTCGAGGAGCTGCATGCCGGCGAGGTCGAGAAAATGCTGCGCAAGCCCGGCGCGCCCATGATCCCCGAGCCCGCCAGGCGCGCCGACCAGGGATAAGACCGGCATCCGTGGCACGACCGCCTGCAGCCCGCCCGCTCACTTGCTGCCGTCGCGTGCATCCCCGCCGATCGCGTCGACGATGATCATGGTGCGGTCCAGCACCCCGCTCTCGTCGAAATACGCGCTGAAGTGCGCCGGCTGATACGCGCCGGCGTAGAGCCGGTACGACCAGGCCTCGCGTTTCATCATCGGGTAGTACTCGACCGGCTCGCGCGGCAGGCCGAAGTGCTCGGCCACGTCCTGCTTGGTCCACACGCCCGGGCGGGCGGCGTAGATTTCCTTCTCGGTCAGCATCTGGCGGAAGCTGGTCAGCTTGCCGCCGGCGTCGAAGTCCGCGGCATAGACCTCGAAGCCGAGCGGCTGCTTGGAATAGATCCAGCGGCTGGTGCCGTTGGCGAGCGGATAGGTTTCGGAAGGCGCGCCAAAGGTATCGCGCACGGCGCTCTGCGGGCTGCCGATCATTTTCTGCGCAGTCTGCATCGGCTGCAGCGTTGCGCAGGCGCACAGCACGGTAGCCGCGGTGGCGGCCAGCCAGACGAACAGGCGATGGCGCATGATGGGTCTCCGGTAAGCACTGCGGATGGGGATCCGTTCAGCATAGCGCAACGCATCCGGGCGCGTGCTGCCGGTGCCGCGGCCCCACCCGTTACCAGCCGAACCGGTAATCCTTTGCCGGATGCAGCCGCCAGCTGCCGTCGCCAGGCAGTTCCAGCACCTGGTGGTGATACTTCAGCAGCGTGGGCCGGTGGCTGACGCTGACCAGCGTCGCCTGCAAGCCCGCCAGCAACTGGTACAGGGCCTCTTCGTTGCTGATGTCGAGGGCGCTGGTGGCCTCGTCCAGCATCACATAGCGCGGCCTGGCCAGCAGCACGCGCGCGATGGTCAGCCGCTGCTGTTCGCCCAGCGACAGCACCTTGCTCCAGTCCACTTCCGTGTCGAGTCCGCCGAAGCGGCCGGCGATGTCGCGCAGGTTAACGGTATCCAGCAATTGCAGCAGTTCGTCGTCTGCGACCTGCCGGCCGACATGGTTGGGATAGAGCAGCTGGCTGCGCAGGCTGCCGACCACCATGTACGGATGCTGCGGCAGGAACAGCATGTCCTGCGGCGCCGGGCGCACGATGCGGCCGGTGCCGCTGTTCCACAGGCCCGCGATCGCGCGCATCAGCGAACTCTTGCCGCCGCCGCTGGCGCCGACGATCAGCAGTCCCTCGCCCGGGCTGATCGACACACTCAGGTCGGTGATCAGGGTGCGCTCCTGATTGGGGGTCTGCAGCGTGACGCGCTCCAGCGCGAGCCGTGCTTCCTGGCGTGACTCGATGGTGCTGGCCGTCCGCCGCGCGCCGGCCTTCTTGCCGGTCAGGGTGCTGGAAAACGTGTCCAGGCGGTCAAGCCCGGCCACGAACCGGCTCAGGTCTTCAAAGTTATCGACGATCACCGTCAGCGCATTCAGCACGGCGGCAAAGGCGCCAGCGGCTCGGATCGCGCTGCCGACCTCGAGCTCGCCGTCCAGCACGCGCGCCGCCACGATGGCGCTGGGCAGCAGGATGGTCAGGAAGCCATAGCCATACTGGAACATGTTCAGCCCCAGCTGCCACTTGATGAGCCGCTCGAAGTTCTGGAACGCCTTGCCGAAGCGCCCCCGCACATGGGAAGACTCCTGCGGCTCGCCGCGATAGAACGCGATCGACTCGGCGTTCTCGCGCACGCGGATCAGGCTGAAGCGGAAGTCGGCCTCGCGCTTGAGCTGGTAGAAGTTCAGGCCGATCAGCACGCGCCCGAAACAGGCGATCGAGACAAAGGTGCCGGCGATGGCGTAGACCACCAGGAAATAGACCAGCTCCCGGGAAATCAACCACAGCACCGCGCTGAACGCAATCAGCTGCAGCAGCGCCCCGATGCCGATCGACAGGAAGAACAGCGACTGCCGCGTAAAGGTGTTGATGTCCTCGGAGATGCGCTGGTCGGGATTGTCGATGCCGGCATCCGCATTGAGCTTGTAGAAAATGCGGTTCTTGAAATATCCGTCCAGGTAATGATGGGTCATCCAGCGCCGCCAGCGCAGGCCGAGCTTGTTGCGGATGTAGTAGTAAACAGCGTAGACGGGAATGGCGAAGATCAGGATATACAGGCAGCTGCGGATCGAGGACCAGAAGCGGTCGGCGTCGCCTGCCGCCAGCGCCGAGGTGAATTCACCGGTCTGCTCGTTGATCAGCACCTCGGCCTGGGTCTGGCCCAGTAACAGCAGGACCAGCACCAGCAGCAGTCCGGCGGCCTTCCACCGCTCCTGGGAGATCCAGTAGGGTTTCGCGATCACCCAATAGCGGGTCCAGACGTGCCGCGTCGACGTGGCGGGGCCTTTGCCGGGGGGCGTAGTGCGGTCGGCCACTTGCGGCTCGGGCACGGCGCTCATAATCCACCTCCGGAGTCAGCGGATCTCATTATCGTCACATGGCGGCACCGGTTCGATCGCGAACTGGCGCGGCGGAGGAAAATGACTATTGAAATATAGGCCAGCAAAATCGATGCCCGGCGCTTTTGCGTGCCCGCGCACGAGCGCCGGGGCAACTGCCGTGGCTTGACGCGGTGTCCGAAGCTGATTCCAATCCCGGGGTGACCGTTTCCCAATACAGGCCGCCGCCGCATGGACCGCTTCGACGCGCTGCAACTTTTCACCCGGATCGTGGAACTGGGCTCTTTCACCCGCGCCGCCCACGCGCTGGACATGCCGCGCGCCACCGCCACGCACGCGATCAAGGAGCTCGAGGCGCGCGTCGGCGCCCGCTTGCTGGAGCGCACCACGCGGCAGGTGCGCCCGACGCTGGACGGGCAGGCCTTCTATGAGCGCGGCAAGCAGGTGCTGCAGGCGCTGGAAGACGCCGAAACCTCGCTCAGCACCCAGGTGGCCGATCCGCGCGGCACGCTGCGGCTGGACCTGCACGGCACCCATGCCACGCTGATCATCCTGCCGCGCATCGGCGAGTTCCGCGCGCGCTACCCGCATATCGACCTGGTCATCAGCAGCGGCGACCGCCTGGTCGACCTGATCGGCGAGGGCATCGATTGCGTGGTGCGCGCCGGCCGGCCGCGCGATTCATCGCTGGTGGCGCGGCGCCTGGCGGAGATGCCCGAGGTGCTGTGCGCCAGCCCCGCGTACCTGGCGGCGCACGGCACGCCAGCGCATCCGACCGAGCTGGCGGGGCACGTCGGCGTGGGCTACTTTTCCCGCAACCATGACAACCGCTACCCGTTCACGTTGACCGTAGATGGCGAGGTGCGCGCGTTCAGGGCCAGCGGCTGGATTTCAGTCAGCGATGCCGAGTGCTATACCAGCGCGGCGCTGGCCGGCTGCGGCCTGATCCAGGTGCCGCGCTTCCGCGTCGAAGACCATTTGCGCGCGGGGCGGCTGGTGCAGGTGCTGGCACCCTGGCCATGCCCGGACCTGCCGGTGTCGGCGCTGTACCCGTTCCACCGCCAGCTGGCGCCGCGCGTGCGGGTGTTTGTCGACTGGGTGGCGGCGATCTACGCGGAGCGGTTTGGGCCGGCAAGGGCCGCTGGCGCCCCGCATGGTTGACACCCGGGCGTGTCCCCGTCCTGAACACTACTAAGATGAAAGAACCGCCGCCGGCGCGGCGCACAACCACAACGCGGATATCGGATTCAAGATCGAGGGCAGTCGAACCCCCGGCGCTTCAAGCGTCGTCTTGCTGGCTGGCCTGTGCCCGGGTGCGCGCCGGCGCTTTTTTCCCTGCCTTGCCCTGGTTGAACGCGATCGCGGCGCGGACCAGGGCCTCGAGCGCGCGTGCGTCGATCTTGTCGCCCTCGGCGAGGTCGATCGCGCGCCATTTGTTGCCGCCCAGGCCGGCGTTGAAGAGGTGGTCCGGGTCGGGCAGGCTGGCGCCGTTGGTAAAGGTAATCTTCACCTTGGCCTTGTGGGCATTGGCGACGGCGATCATGCCGTCGCGCGACCATACCGGGCTGCCCATCCATTTCCATTCCTCGACGATACCGCTATCTGCGGCGAGGATAGCCTTGCGCAGGCTGGCCAGGGTCTGGCCGCGCCAGTCGGCCAGGCCCGCGATCAGCTGGTCGATCTGTTCAGATGGATGCATCGATGCTCGTTCCTCAAGGTTCTGGCTGACCGGCTTATCTTAGCCGCTCAGTGCGGTCTCGCGGGGAGTTCAGCCATGGCCAACACCACGTCCCAGGAGGCGATTTCAGAAGTCGACCTTCTCTCCCGGCTGCGGCACGATCACGCCTGCCGCGGCACCGGGACCCAGCGCCGCCTTGAACGCCTCCGGCGTGCCGCTCGCTTGCGGCGAGGTCTGGTAGTGGATCGGGATCGCGAAACGGGGCCGGATCAGGTCGCGCACGGCGAGCGCGGCATCCTGCGGTCCCATGGTGGAGTACCCGCCGATCGGGATCAGCACCAGATCCGGCTTGTAGATCTCGCCGATCAGGCGCATGTCGCCGAACAGACCGGTATCGCCCATGTGCCAGATGCGGAAGCCGTTCTCCAGTTCGATGATGTAGCCCACCGGCTCGCCGCCGTAGTGGGTCTCGTCCTTGCCTGTGGCCGGGTTTTTCAATGCCAGTTCCGACGAGTGTTCCGCATGCACCGCCGTGATCTTTGGGCCCGCCGGGCCAAACGGCATTGCCGTGCCGCTCTTGCCGAAGCGCTCCACCTGCGCCTCCGGCACCAGGCCGAGACTGACCAGCGCCCGGCCCAGGCCGCCGCCGTTGTAGACCGGTGCGTTGGTCAGCCGGGCCAGCGCGGGGGTGTC
>JABFVP010000643.1 GCA_013362725.1 Cupriavidus sp. | reverse complement strand
GCATCGCGGACGAACACGCTCTACGACGGCGAGTCACTAGGTTTTCGTCCCCGGCTTCGTGACCCTTCCGGAGCTTATCTGACGTAAATGACCTCGCGTGGTCTTGCGACCCTAGCCCGTCAGCGAGCCAGTGCGAGGACGGCGGCCCTTAGGCTGCCAGTGCGTAACGTTCGTCGTTAGCAGTTATTGCATTCCCATTGATTAACGAGGTGACGGGTCCTCGGTATGCCCTCCACTGCTTTGTAACCCACGTCGAAACCAGGTCGGCCCCAGTGAGGAAGCTGGATTGTACCCGGTTGGACGCAAGCTGTCTTGGGGAGTTCCAGTCCGTGTCCCCGGATACTGCCGGCGCACTTTCAGGCGATCGCGGCGGGCACCAGCAGCGGGATCAGCTCCGCCGGGTGGCGGATCAGGTGGTCCGCGCCCCAGGCCTCGGGCGGGTCGCCGTCGCCACAGTAACCATAGGCGGCGGTCACGGTGATCATGCCGGCGGCCTTGCCGGCCTGGATGTCGCGCAGGTCGTCGCCGACATAGACGCAGCGGCTCGGGTCGACCCCGGCACTCGCGGCGGCATGCAGCAGCGGGGCGGGATGGGGCTTGGCGTGCGGCGTGGTGTCGCCGCTGACGACGGCGCTGGCGCGGGGCGCCAGGCCGATCGCGGCGACCAGCGGCACCGTGAAGCGCGCGATCTTGTTGGTCACGATGCCCCACGGGATGCCCGCCGCCTCGAGTGCGTCCAGCACCTGCGGCATGCCGTCGAACAGGCGCGTGTGCACCGCGATGTCGGCCTCGTAGTAATCCAGGAAGATATCGCGCAGGGCCGGAAATTCTGCATCCTCCGGGCGCAAGCCGAACGCCGCGCCCAGCAGTCCGCGCGCGCCATGCGACGCCACGGGGCGCAGCTTGTCATAGGCCACAGGCGGGCGGCCGCGTTCGATCACCAGCCGGTTTGCCGCCGCGGCGAGGTCCGGCGCGGTGTCGGCAAGGGTGCCGTCGAGGTCGAAGAAGACGCCTGCGATTGCCGCGCTCATGCCGCCACCCGGCGGAACGCCATCAGGTAATTCACATCCGTGTCGCGGCCGAGCGTGTAGACCTGCGACAGCGGGTTGTAGCTCATGCCGCGCATCTCGACCAGGTCCAGGCCGGCCTGGCGCGCGAAGCGGGCCAGTTCGGAAGGCGTGATGAACTTTTCGTAGTCGTGGGTGCCGCGCGGCAGCATGTTGAGCACGTATTCGGCGCCGACGATGGCCAACAGGTACGCCTTCAGGTTGCGGTTGATGGTCGAGAAGAACACATGGCCGCCCGGCCGCACCAGCGCCGAGCATGCGTGCACGATCGAGGCCGGATCCGGCACGTGTTCCAGCATCTCCATGCAAGTGACCACATCGACGCTGGCCGGCTCGCGCGCGGCCAGCGCTTCGGCGGCGATCTCCTCATAGGTCACGGCAACGCCGGACTCGAGGCTGTGCAGGTCCGCCACCTTCAGCGCCTTGCTGGAGAGATCGATGCCACGCACGGTGGCGCCAAGGCGTGCCATGCTCTCGGACAGGATGCCGCCGCCGCAACCCACGTCGACGACCCGCTTGCCCGCCAGTCCGGCGATGCCATCGATCCAGCCCAGGCGCAGCGGGTTCAGCTCATGCAGCGGCTTGAACTCGCTCTGCGGATCCCACCAGCGGTGGGCCAGTTCGCTGAATTTGTCGATTTCCTTGGGGTCGGCATTCCGGCGCGGCTGGAACTGGCTGGCGGCGTCGGCTGCGGGAAGGGTGTGCGATTGCAACGTCATCGTATGCGGGGCCGGCGGCGCTTGCCGCGGCGGGTGAAGGAAGGGACAGTCCGGGCAACTGTACCAAAAAAAAAGCCCAGCTTGCGCTGGGCTTCTTGGATCGGAAGGGTTCCGATTAACGTGCGCTGCGGGTGCCGACCACTTCGACTTCCACGCGGCGGTTCGGCTGCTGGCAGGCGATCTGCGACTTGCGGTTGCCCTTGCACGACTTCGGGTCAACCTTCAGCTGGCGCTTGCCCTTGCCTTCGGTGTAGACGCGGTTGGCTTCAACGCCCTTGCTCACCAGGTAAGCCTTGACCGATTCAGCGCGGCGGATCGACAGGCGATCGTTGTACTTGTCCGAGCCGAACGAGTCGGTGTGGCCAACGGCGATGATGACTTCCAGGGTGATGCCTTGCAGCTTCGAGACCAGGTCGTCCAGCTTGGCCTTGCCTTCGGGCTTCAGCACAGCCTTGTCGAAGTCGAACAGGGTGTCAGCAGCGAAAGTGACCTTCTCGCTCGAGACGACCGGCGGAGCCACCGGGGCCGGGGCCGGTGCCGCTACGGCCGGGGCCAGGGCGCCGTCGCACAGCGCGTTGGCCGTGGCCGGGGTCCAGGAGCTGTCGCGCCAGCAGAGCTCGTTCGTGCCATTTTTCCACACGTACTCGCTCGTACCGTTGCCCCAGTTGTCGTTCACTGTCTTCTTTTCATAAGGGACGGACTGAGCTTGAGCGGATGCAGCCATTACTGCGGTAGCTGCAACGAGCGCGAGCTTGGCAAATTTTTTCATATTTCTCCTCTCAGGATGAGATCACCGCAGGGTTACTGCGAGCAAATGGACGAAAACAAGTCATACATTCTTCGGAGTATAACATTCTCGATGTGGCGGATGCTCCACTTCGAACAATGTCTGGCTCTTCGCTGGGGAATTGTGCCACAAGGGTCGTTTCCTAAGAAGTAAATATATTCGATTCGCCGCATGGGTTTTGGGCCTGTGGTGTTTGTGCAACATGGGTCTTGTATCGCCCGCAAAGCCTTGTGGCATCAGGGATTCCGGGTTTCGGCAGCGGCCTCTGCGGGCCTTCGTGGGGGCTGTCCGGAGAGCGCCGGGCGGGGGGTGCCGGCATGTTAGAATGGCACGTTGCCCAGCCGTCGGGCGCCCACCGGCGCCGCGTGCCAAGGGCCTGTCATTTGCTTAAACCTGCCGCATAAACCACGCCGCAATGGATCCATTCGCAAAAGAAACCCTTCCGGTCTCCCTAGAAGAGGAAATGCGCCGCTCCTACCTGGATTACGCCATGAGCGTAATCGTCGGGCGCGCGCTTCCCGATGTCAGGGATGGCCTGAAACCGGTGCACCGGCGCGTGCTGTATGCGATGCACGAGCTCAACAACGACTGGAACCGCGCCTACAAGAAGTCGGCCCGCATCGTCGGTGATGTGATCGGTAAGTACCACCCGCACGGCGATACCGCGGTCTACGACACCATCGTGCGCATGGCGCAAGATTTCTCCCTGCGCTACATGCTGGTCGACGGCCAGGGGAATTTCGGCTCCGTGGACGGGGATAACGCCGCGGCAAGGCGTTATACCGAAATCCGCCTGTCGAAAATCGCCCACGAGATGCTGCACGACATCGACAAGGAAACCGTCGATTTCGACAGCAACTACGACGGTTCTGAAAAAGAACCTTCGATTCTCCCGGCGCGTATTCCCAATCTGCTAATCAATGGCTCGTCGGGTATTGCGGTGGGCATGGCCACCAATATCCCGCCGCATAACCTGAATGAAATCGTCGACGGCTGCCTGCATCTGTTGCGCAACCCGCAGGCGACGGTGGATGAGCTGATTGAGTTAATTCCGGCTCCGGATTTTCCGACCGCCGGCATTATCTATGGCATCCAGGGCGTGCGCGAAGGCTACCGCACCGGCCGTGGCCGCGTGGTGATGCGCGCCAAGACGCACTTCGAGGATATCGACAGGGGCCAGCGCCAGGCCATCATCGTCGACGAGCTGCCGTACCAGGTGAACAAGCGCACCCTGCTGGAGCGCATCGCCGAGCTGGTCACGGAAAAGAAGATCGAAGGCATCTCGGACATCCGCGATGAATCGGACAAGTCCGGCATGCGGGTGGTGATCGAGCTCAAGCGCAACGAGGTACCCGAAGTCGTCCTCAACAACCTATATAAGAACACCCAGCTGCAGGACACCTTCGGCATGAACATGGTGGCGCTGGTCGACCGCCAGCCGCGCCTGCTGAACCTGCGCCAGATGCTGGAGTACTTCCTGGCGCATCGCCGCGAGGTCGTCACCCGCCGCACGGTGTTCGAACTGCGCAAGGCGCGCGAGCGCGGCCATGTGCTGGAAGGCCTGGCCGTGGCACTGGCCAACATTGACGAGTTCATTGCCATCATCCAGGCTGCGCCGACGCCGCCGATCGCCAAGCAGGAACTGATGAGCAAGGCGTGGGACTCGGCGCTGGTCCGCGACATGCTGGCCCGCGCGGAAGGTGAAACCCCGGGCGGGCGCGCATCGTACCGCCCGGACGGATTGCCGGCGGTATTCGGCATGCAGGCCGACGGCCTGTATCGGCTGTCCGACGGCCAGGCGCAGGAAATCCTGCAAATGCGCCTGCAACGCCTCACGGGCCTCGAGCAAGACAAGATCGTCCAGGAATATCGCGACATCATGGCGGAAATCGCCGACCTGCTCGATATCCTGGCGCGCCCCGAACGGATTACCACCATCATCATCGATGAACTGACGGCGATCCGCGCCGAATTCGGCGATGAGCGCCGTTCGCAAATCGAACTGAATGCGACCGAACTGGATACCGAGGACCTGATCACCCCGCAGGACATGGTGGTCACGCTGTCGCACAGCGGCTATATGAAGAGCCAGCCGATCTCCGAGTACCGCGCGCAGAAGCGCGGCGGCCGGGGCAAGCAGGCCGCCGCGACCAAGGAAGACGACTGGATCGATACCCTGTTCGTGGCCAATACCCACGACTACATCCTGTGCTTCTCCAACCGCGGCCGGCTGTACTGGCTGAAGGTCTACGAGGTGCCGCAGGGCTCGCGCAACTCGCGCGGGCGGCCGATCGTCAACATGTTCCCGTTGTCGGAAGGCGAGAAGATCAACGTCATCCTGCCGGTGCGGCAGTTCGACGCCGAGCACTTCATCTTCATGGCGACCGCGCGCGGCACGGTCAAGAAGACGGCGTTGACGGAATTCTCCAACCCGCGCAAGGCCGGCATCATCGCGGTCGACCTCGACGAAGGCGACTATCTGATCGGTGCGGCGGTGACCGACGGGCAGCACGACGTGATGCTGTTCTCTGACGCCGGCAAGGCCGTGCGCTTCGACGAGAACGATGTGCGTCCGATGGGTCGCCAGGCGCGCGGCGTGCGCGGCATGAACCTGGACGACGGCCAGGCCGTGATCGCGATGGTCGTAGCGCCGGCCGAGACCGCTGAAGAGGCGGCCGATGCGGGCGTGCGCGGCAGCGTGCTGACAGCGACCGAGAACGGCTACGGCAAGCGCACGCCCATCGCCGAGTACACTCGACATGGTCGTGGCACCAAGGGCATGATTGCGATCCAGACGAGCGAGCGCAACGGCCGTGTGGTGGCTGCTGCACTGGTTTCGCCCGAGGACGAGATCATGCTGATCACCACTGGCGGCGTGCTGATCCGTACCCGAGTGGCCGAAATCCGCGAAATGGGTCGCGCCACCCAGGGCGTCACGCTGATCAATGTGGACGAGGGCACCAAGCTGTCCGGATTGCAGCGCATCGTGGAAAGCGATGCCGACAACGGGGGCAACGGTGAGGAGCCGGACGAGGCCGCGGGCGGTGAAGGCCCCGAGGGCGCCGAAGGTGCTGAGGGTGCGGCAGGTGCGGACGCCGACGCGAATCCTTAAGACCAAACGTAAATTGTTGCAACAATAGGACGCCAGCCGGAACTCGCCTCGCGGCTGTCCGACTAAAACGGACGTATTTACCAGGGAGTCACAATGCTCAAAACCTATCGACGTATCGCTGTTCTGGCTGCTTTTGTCCCGACCTTCATGGTGGCGCAGCATGCCCACGCACAGGACGCGGAAAAGACGGCGGCCATCAAGGAACTGCTTTCCGTCATGCAGGCAGACCAGGCTGTGAAGGGCCAGGCAGAGAACTGGCAGCAGGGCGCCAAGCAGGAAGCGCCGCTGGTCCTCGAGCAAGTGCTGGTCGAAAACAAGACCCTGAACGACAAGCAAAAGCAGGCTGCGGTTGAAAAGCTGAAGAAGAACGGCGCGGTCCAGCGCATCGTGGACGGTGCCGGCACGGCGTTCACCACCGACGGCTTCCGCAAGGACGCCATCCAGGCGCACTACGATGCCTTCGGCAAGTACTACACCACGCAGGAACTGAAGGACCTGACCACCTTCCTGAAGTCGCCGACCGGCCAGAAGTTCATGGCCAACCAGGGCAAGGCAACCCAGGAAATCTGGGGCTCGATGATGCAGAAGTACGGCCCGCAGGTCGGCAAGTCGATGCGCGACGCCGCCGAGAAGGAAATCACCGCCGCTTCGAAGTGATGCCGGCGTGATCTGCAACGGATAAGCCCGCCGCCCGTCCGGTCGCGTGCGGGCGGCGCGCAAACCGGGCGCTGACCCCGGGGCGCCCTACGGGGCGCGGGTTTGAGGGATAATGGCTGCTTGGTTAACACCGGCAGCCATTTTTCCATCCCCCGTCTCATGAACGATCCCCAGAATCCCGCTCTTGCCGGCATGATGCAGCGTGCATTGGCCGAACGCGTCTACAACTTCTCGCCCGGCCCGGCAGCGCTGCCTGCCGAAGTGCTGCAACAGGCTGCCGAGGAGATGCTGTCCTGGCGCGGGACCGGGGTGTCGGTGATGGAGATGAGCCACCGCAGCCGCGAGTTCGAGGCCATCCACAACCAGGCCATCGCCGACCTGCGCGAACTGCTGCATATTCCCGCCAACTATCGCGTGCTGTTCCTGCAGGGCGGCGCCATCGGCGAAAACGGCATCGTGCCGCTGAACCTGATGCGCCTGCGCCATGCCGACGCGCCCAAGGCGGACTTGGTCGGTCAAGACCGAGCAGGAAGCCCGCCGTTACGGCGCGGTCAATATCGCGGCCAGCAGCGAGGCGCAGAAGTACCACCGCATTCCCGCCGTGGCGGACTGGAAGCTGTCGGACGACGCCGGCTACGTCCACCTGTGCACCAACGAGACCATCGTCGGCGTGGAGTTCCAGGACATTCCCGATATCGGCCAGGTCAAGGGCGATCGCGTCGTGGTGGCGGATGCTTCCAGCCACATCCTGTCGCGCCCGATCGACTGGTCGCGCGTTCAGGTGGTCTACGGCGGCGCGCAGAAGAACATCGGCCCGGCCGGCGTCACCATCGTGATCGTGCGCGAAGACCTCATCGGCCATGCCCATCCGCTGTGCCCGTCGGCATTCAACTGGCGCCTGGTGGCCGAGCACAACTCGATGTACAACACGCCGCCGACCTACGCGATCTATATCGCCGGCCTGGTGTTCCAGTGGCTCAAGCGCCAGGGCGGCGTGCCGGCGATCGAACAGCGCAATATCGCCAAGGCGTCGGCGCTGTACGACTACCTCGACCAGAGCGATTTCTATCGCAACGAAATCCATCCCAGCTGCCGCTCGCGCATGAACGTACCGTTCTTCCTGGGCGACGAATCGCGCAACGATGCCTTCCTGCAGCAGGCCCGGGCCAACGGCCTGGTGCAGCTGAAGGGGCACAAGACCGTGGGCGGCATGCGCGCCAGCATCTACAACGCCATGCCGCTCGAAGGCGTGATGGCGCTGATCGAATTCATGCGCGAGTTCGAGCGGACCTCCGCCTGACGCGCATCCCCGCTGGCGGGCCAGCGCATGCCACACGGCATGCCGGCCCGCGCGGGCAGTTTTCTGGCCGCCGCGCCCGGCGGCCCACCGGATTGATACAACATGACAAGCCAAGACCGCACCCCCGCGCGCGAGGAGACGCCGCCCAATGCGCCGCAGAACGGCGACAGCCACTTGAGTGATGCCGAGCGCAAGCTGTCGGTCGAGCTGGGGCCGCTGCGCGAGCAGATCGATACCGTGGACCGCGAGCTGCTGGCGATGCTGAACCGCCGCGCGAAGCTGGCGCTCGAAGTGGGCGAGGTCAAGAAGAAGTACGGCGCGCCGGTGTTCCGTCCGGAGCGTGAGCTGCAGGTCATCCGCAAGGTGCAGGGAGCCAACCCGGGCCCGCTGCTGGGCGAAAGCGTGGCGGCAATCTGGCGCGAGGTGATGTCCGCCTGCCGCGGCCTGGAGAAGCCGCTGGAAGTGGCATTCCTGGGGCCGGCCGGCACGTTCTCGGAGCAGGCGCTGTACGCGCATTTCGGCCACGAGGTGTCGGGCGTGCCTTGTCCCAGCATCGACGAGGTGTTCCGCGCGGTCGAGGCGGGCACGGTCGAATACGGCGTGGTGCCGGTCGAGAATTCCACCGAGGGGGCGGTGTCGCGCACGCTCGACCTGTTCCTGCAGACCTCGCTGAAGATCAGCGGCGAGATCGCGCTCAAGGTGCACCACAACCTGATGGCGTCGACGCCCGACATGAAGGGCGTCACGGTGGTGCGCGCGCATGCGCAGGCGCTGGCGCAGTGCCAGCACTGGCTGACCGCCAACTATCCGCACCTCGAGCGCCAGGCGGTGTCGAGCAATGCCGAAGCGGCGCGCATGGCCAGTGAAGACCCGACCGTGGCCGCGATCGCCGGCGAGTCCGCCGCCAACCGCTATCACCTGCACCTGGTGCGCACGCATATCCAGGACGATCCGCACAACCGCACGCGCTTTGCCGTGATCGGCCGCTATGAGACCGAGCCCTCGGGCAGCGACCAGACTTCGCTGATCCTGTCGGTGCCCAACAAGGCCGGCGCGGTGTACCAGCTGCTGGCGCCGCTGGCCGAGAACGGCGTGTCAATGTGCCGCTTCGAGTCGCGCCCGGCGCGCAGCGGCGCGTGGGAATACTACTTCTACGTCGACGTGGAAGGGCACCAGCATGAACCGTCGGTGGCGCGCGCGATCGAAGAACTGCGCCGCAACGCCGCCTACCTGAAGGTGCTGGGCTCGTATCCGTCGAGCAAGTAAGGCAGCCGGAACGCACAAGGAGACAAGATGGCAGAGCAGGGCAAGCAGGGCGGCGCAACGGCTTTCGGGCCGGATTATGTGCGGGCGATTTCGCCATACGTGGCCGGCAAGCCGATTGCCGAAGTCGCGCGCGAGTTCGGCCTGGACGAGGCCGGCATCGTCAAGCTCGCCTCCAACGAGAACCCGCTGGGCATGCCGGAGTCGGCCCGCAAAGCGGTAGCCGCGGCCGTGGCCGAACTGGGCCGCTATCCCGATGCCAACGGCTTTGCGCTGAAGGGCGCGCTGTCGGCGCGCTTCGAAGTGCCCGCCGACTGGCTGACGCTGGGCAACGGCAGCAACGACATCCTGGAACTGGCCGCGCATGCGCTGGTGGAGCCAGGCCAGTCGATCATCTATGCCGAGTACTCGTTCGCGGTGTACGCGCTGGCCACGCAGGAGATCGGCGCCCGCGCCATCGAAGTGCGCGCGCGCGACTACGGCCATGACCTCGACGCGATGGCCGCGGCGATTGCGCCGGATACGCGCCTGGTCTTTATCGCCAACCCCAACAACCCGACCGGCACCTTCCTGCCGGCGGCGCAGATCGAGGCCTTCCTGCAGCAGGTGCCGCGCCATGTCGTGGTGGTGCTGGACGAGGCCTACAACGAGTACCTCGACGCCGACCAGCAATACGACGCGATTGCCTGGGTGCGCCGCTATCCCAACCTGATGGTGTCGCGCACGTTCTCCAAGGCCTATGGCCTGGCGGGCCTGCGCATCGGCTACGCGGTGGCGCAGCCGGAACTGACCGACCTGCTGAACCGCATCCGCCAGCCGTTCAATGTCAACAGCGTGGCGCAGGCCGCGGCCATCGCCGCGCTGGCCGATACCGACTTCCTGCGCCGCAGCGCGGAACTCAACCGCGACGGCAAGCGGCAGCTGACCGAAGCGTTCGACCGGCTCGGCCTGGAATACGTGCCGTCGTCCGGCAATTTTGTGCTGGTGCGCGTGGGCGACGACGACGACGCCGGCGCGCGCGTGAACCTGGCGCTGCTGAAGCAGGGCGTGATCGTGCGACCGGTGGGCAACTACAATCTGCCGCGTTGGCTGCGCGTGACCATCGGCTTGCCGGAAGAGAACGCGGCGTTTATCGCGGCGCTGGAGCGGGCGCTGGCCTGAGGCCGGCCGCCGCAAACGCCGCTGGTCCTACTGCCGATTGAGCCCATTGATTGACCTCGGTCTGAACCGAACTACCGCCGCTTGCGGCCTGTGATTGTGAGTGCATTGCATTTTTCCCGTGTTGTCATTGTCGGCGTCGGCCTGATCGGCGGCTCGCTCGCGCTGGCGCTCAAGCGTGCCGGCGTGGTGGGCACGGTGGTGGGGGTCGGGCGTTCGGCCGCGTCGCTGCAGAAGGCGCTGGACCTGGGCGTGATCGACGAGGCCGCCACGCTGGCCGATGCCGCGCGCGGGGCCAGCGTGATCGTGCTGTGCGCGCCGGTGGCGCAGAACTTCGCGCTGCTGCATGCGCTCGAGCCGCACCTGCAGCCGGGCACCATCGTCACCGATGCCGGCAGCACCAAGTCCGACGTGATCATCGCGGCCAAGACGGCGCTGGGCGACAAGGCCGCGCAGTTCGTGCCGGCCCACCCGATCGCCGGGCGCGAGCTCAACGGTGTCGAGGCCGCACTGCCTGAGCTGTACGACGGCAAGAAGACCGTGCTTTGTCCGCTGCAGGAAAACGCGCGCGCCGATGTTGCCGCGGTGCGCGCCATGTGGGAAAGCGCCGGCGCGCATTGCCACGTGATGTCGGCGGTGCAGCACGACGCGGTATTTGCCGCGGTCAGCCATCTGCCTCATGTGCTGTCGTACGCGCTGGTGGCGCAGGTGGCCAACGCCGAAGATGCGGCGCTGAAGCTGGACTTTGCCGGCGGCGGTTTCCGCGACTTCACGCGCATCGCAGCCTCGTCCCCTGAGATGTGGCGCGACATCTGCGTCGCCAACCGCGACGCGCTGCTGCGCGAATTGAATACGTACCAGTCGGTGCTGGCGCACCTGAAGACGCTGATCGAGAAAGGCGACGGCGACGCGCTCGAGCGCATCTTCACGCGCGCCAGCAAGACCCGGCTGGCCTGGGGTGCCGAGCGTGCCGCGGGCAACAACCATATCGAACCCTGATGGCCCTGGCCCATCGCCTGAACGCGGCGCCCCGGCGCCCACGACATCCATGGAACACCTGACGCTAGGCCCCCTGACCCGCGCCCACGGCACCGTCCGGCTGCCGGGCTCGAAGAGCATTTCCAACCGCGTGCTGCTGCTGGCCGCGCTGGCCAACGGCGAGACCCGCGTGCGCGACCTGCTCGATTCCGACGACACCCGTGTGATGCTGCAGGCGTTGCGCACGCTCGGCGTGGCCTGGCGGCAGGAAGGCGCCGACTACATCGTTACCGGCGCCGGTGGCGACTTCCCCAACAAGTCGGCCGAGCTGTTCATGGGCAACGCCGGCACCGCGATCCGTCCGCTGACCGCCGCGCTGGCGCTGCAAGGCGGCAGCTACAAGCTGTCCGGCGTGCCGCGCATGCACGAGCGGCCGATCGGCGATCTCGTCGATGGCCTGCGCCAGGTCGGCGCGGTGATCGACTACCTTGGCAACGAAGGCTTCCCGCCGCTGCATATCCAGCCGGCGAGCCTGCGCATCGACGCGCCGATCCGCGTGCGCGGCGATGTCTCGAGCCAGTTCCTGACCGCGCTGCTGATGAGCCTGCCGCTGGCGCAGTCCGCCAGCGGCCGCATCGAGATCGAAGTGGTGGGCGAACTGATCTCGAAGCCGTATATCGAGATCACGCTGAACCTGCTGGCGCGCTTCGGCATCGGGGTGGAGCGGCACGGCTGGGAGCGCTTCATCCTGCCGGCAGGGGCGGCTTACCGCTCGCCGGGCGAGATCTTTGTGGAGGGCGATGCGTCGTCGGCTTCGTATTTCCTCGCCGCCGGCGCAATCGGCGGCGGTCCCGTGCGCGTGGAAGGCGTCGGCATGGCCAGCATCCAGGGCGATGTGCGCTTCGCCGATGCGCTTAACCGCATGGGCGCCAACGTGATGGCGGGCGACAACTGGATCGAAGTGCGCGGCACCGAGCGCGACGACGGGCGCCTGCATGGCATCGAACTGGACTGCAACCATATCCCCGACGCGGCGATGACGCTGGCGGTGGCGGCGCTGTTTGCCGAAGGCACCACCACGCTAACCAATATCGCCAGCTGGCGCGTCAAGGAAACCGACCGCATCACCGCGATGGCGACGGAACTGCGCAAGCTGGGAGCGGTGGTCGAGGAGGGCGCCGACTACTTGCGCGTGACGCCGCCGCAGCCGTGGCAGACCCCGGCCGACGGCATTGGCACCTATGATGACCATCGCATGGCGATGTGTTTCTCGCTGGCGGCGTTCGGCCCGTTGCCGGTGCGGATCAACGATCCGGGTTGCGTAGCGAAGACGTTCCCAGACTACTTCAGCGTATTCGCCGGCGTCACGCGCTGATGAGATTGGCGCCGGAGCCCGGGCTGGCGGGCGCTGCGGCGCTGCCGCTCGAAGCCGATGCCTGACGGCGTTCGCGCTTGTCCCAATACCGGTCGAAGAAGTAGTGGGCCACGGTATTGATGGCGGGTTCGATAAAGGTGACGGCACCGCTCAGGGCCAGGCTGCCGGTCAGCGCATAGGTCACGCTGAACGCGATGCCGAGGTGCATGATGCCGAACGTCAGGGTTTTTGCCATGGTAGATTGCCTCGCGACCGATACTGAGGGATGCGCTGCGCTTGCCGCGGCGCGATGCCATGGACCAAATAGTAATGATTCTCAATAGAATTAACAATCAATCGTTTCACTGGGTGCCATAAGCAATGACTATCGTCAACGTCATCACCATTGACGGACCGACCGCTTCCGGCAAGGGCACGGTGGCGCACAAGGTTGCCGACGCGGTGGGCTTCCACCTGCTCGACAGCGGCGCGCTGTACCGGCTGGTAGCGCTGGCCAGCGACCGCGCGGGTGTTGACCTGGCCGACGTGGACGCCCTGGCGCGGATCGCATCGCGCCTGGATGTGAAGTTCGGGCCCGACCGCGTCTGGCTGCAAGGCGAGGAAGCAAGCCTGGCCATCCGCGCCGAGGCGATCGGCAACCGCGCCTCGGCCATCGCGGTGCACCAGCCGGTGCGCGACGCGCTGACCCAGCTGCAGCGCAGCTTCCGCAAGCTGCCCGGGCTGGTCGCGGACGGCCGCGACATGGGCACCGTGATCTTCCCGGACGCGCAGCTCAAGGTGTTCCTCACCGCGAGTGTCGAGGCGCGCGCGCAGGCGCTATAAACAATTGATTGATAAGGGAATTTCTGCTAATATCGAAGACCTTTTGCGTGACCTCGAGGCGCGCGACGCGCGGGATCGCACCCGTGCCGCCGCGCCGCTGCGTCCCGCCGAGGATGCAAAGCTGCTCGATACCTCCGACATGACGGTGGATCAGGCAGTGGCGCAGGTGCTGGAGTGGTTTGCCGCTGTGCGGCCCGATGCATGACATGCAGCGGGCGCATCCGTAGAAGCGGCGCGCCCCTTCCGTACCCGATGGCGTCAGTCCGGGCCTGTGCCCTGGCTGGCTTTTGTCAAACCTGACCCCGCTGCCCTGGCAGACTGAGCGCGATTGTCGCGCCGGCCAGCGTATTGCGGATTTCACCTTACGTTTATGTCCGACCTGCAAACTAACGAATCCTTTGCCGCACTGTTCGAGGAATCGATCGCCCGCTCCAATATGAAGGCTGGCGAAGTGATCTCCGCTGAAGTCGTGCGCATCGACCACAACTTCGTGGTCGTCAACGCCGGCCTCAAGTCCGAGGCATTTGTGCCGGTGGAGGAGTTCCTGAACGACCAGGGCGAACTCGAAGTGCAGGCCGGCGACTACGTCTCCGTGGCCATCGACGCACTCGAGAACGGCTATGGCGACACCATCCTCTCGCGCGACAAGGCCAAGCGCCTGGCCTCGTGGCTGAACCTCGAGAAGGCCCTGGAAGACGGCGAAATCATCTCGGGTACCGTGACCGGCAAGGTCAAGGGCGGCCTGACGGTGATGGTCAACGGCATCCGTGCGTTCCTGCCGGGTTCGCTGGTTGACGTGCGTCCGATCAAGGACACCACCCCGTACGAAGGCAAGACCCTGGAATTCAAGGTCATCAAGCTGGACCGCAAGCGCAACAACGTTGTGCTGTCGCGCCGCGCCGTGGTCGAAGCCACGCTGGGCGAAGAGCGCCAGAAGCTGATGGAAACCCTGAAGGAAGGCGCCATCGTCAACGGTATCGTCAAGAACATCACCGACTACGGTGCGTTCGTTGACCTGGGCGGCATCGACGGCCTGCTGCACATCACCGACCTGGCCTGGCGCCGTGTCCGCCACCCGAGCGAAGTGCTGTCGGTTGGCATCTCGCGCCGCTACCCGCAAGGCACCCGCCTGTTCGGCAAGGTCACCAACCTGACCGACTACGGCGCGTTCGTCGAGATCGAAGCCGGCATCGAAGGCCTGGTGCACGTCTCCGAAATGGACTGGACCAACAAGAACGTGGCTCCGTCGAAGGTTGTCCAGCTGGGCGACGAAGTGGAAGTCATGGTTCTGGATATCGACGAAGACAAGCGTCGTATCAGCCTGGGCATGAAGCAGTGCAAGGCCAACCCGTGGGACGATTTCTCGCGCAACCACAAGAAGGGCGACAAGCTCGCCGGCCAGATCAAGTCGATCACCGACTTCGGCGTGTTCATCGGCCTGCCGGGCGGCATCGACGGCCTGGTGCACCTGTCCGACCTGTCCTGGCAAGAGTCCGGCGAAGAGGCCGTGCGCAAGTACAAGAAGGGCGACGAAGTCGAAGCCGTGGTGCTGGGCATCGACGTCGACAAGGAACGCATCTCGCTGGGCATCAAGCAGCTGTCGGGCGATCCGTTCAACAACTTCATCTCGGCCAACGACAAGGGTTCGCTGGTTCAGGGCACGATCAAGGCCGTTGACGCCAAGGGTGCCGTGGTCCAGCTGGCCGACGACGTCGAAGGCTACCTGCGCGCTTCGGAAATCTCCGCCGATCGCGTGGAAGATGCCCGCAACGTGCTGAAGGAAGGCGAGCAGATCACCGCCCTGGTGGTGAACGTCGACCGCAAGTCGCGCAACATCAACCTGTCGATCAAGGCCAAGGACAGCGCAGAGCAGCAGGAAGCGATGCAGAAGTTCCAGGCCGACACCGGCACGGCTGGCACGACCAACCTCGGCGCGCTGCTGAAGGCCAAGCTCGGCCAGGACAACCAGTAATCGCAGGCCCCCGCGCTTGCGCGTATGCCCATGACCAAGTCGGAGCTCGTCGAAAAACTGGCTGCCCGCTTCCCCCAGCTGCTGCTGCGGGATGCGGACATCTCGGTGAAAACGATACTCGACGCGATGTCCGAAGCGCTGGCCGACGGCCACCGCATCGAGATCCGCGGATTCGGCAGTTTTGGTCTGAACCGGCGTCCGCCTCGCGTGGGGCGCAATCCCAAGTCCGGCGAGCGGGTGCTGGTACCCGAAAAACGGGTGCCGCACTTCAAGGCGGGCAAGGAATTGCGCGAACGGGTTGACCGCAGCCAGCCGGCGCCTGTGGGCGCCAACGGCAACGGCCATTCCGGCGGCACGGCGCAAGCCCTGCCGGGCAAGGCAGGCCAGGGTGCGGCATCCGCCGCGCCGACGGGGTTGCACGAGAGCGGACTGGATATCATTCGTTCCTGACTTCGACTGGCATTGCCTGCTGCTGAGTTGTATGAAAGCGCCCACTGGGGCGCTTTTTTTTGGTCGATGCGAACCGGGGCAGCACTCGGCAGGGCCTGCAAGGCATAGCGCAGGGCGCTGCGACGCGCGAGCGGGCACGCCGTTAGCCCTACGTTACCGAATCCGTGAAGTGATTCCGTTACAATGCCGGGGTCTTTGCCGGGCCTTGCACAGGGCGTCCTGCCAGCCGCAGGCTTTGTGCTTGCCCGCCCCAACGCCATGCTGCCTTGCCGCCTACCCGCATGAAACTGTTTGCCTGGATCGTCCGCATCGTCGTATTCGTGCTGCTGTTCGTGCTGGCCCTGCGCAATACCGCAGAAGCCTCGCTGCAGCTGTTCTTCAATGCCGTCTGGCATGCGCCGCTGATCCTGATCCTGTTTGCCGCGTTTGTACTGGGTGCGGTGGCGGCGCTGGCCGCGGTGGCGCCGGGGCTGATGCGCCAGCGCATGGAACTGGCA
>JABFVP010000270.1 GCA_013362725.1 Cupriavidus sp. | reverse complement strand
CCGGGCCGCGCCGGCGCTGCCACCGCTCAATCCCTGATCCCTCCTGATCCAGCCGCTCCCACTCCGACAACCCGCTGCTGGGCTATACCATCACCTATGCCATCGCCAACGTGCTGCTGCCGGTGCTGGGCCCGGTGATTGTCTCGCTGGCCTACCGCTTCACCTGAGCGCCGTGCCGGCCCGGGCGCCGGCAGGTGCCCGGCGCGCCATTTGGGCCATTTCTTTGCCGTTCGCGCCGCGCCGTCCTACAACTGGAGTGTGGGGCGGAGGGCACCGTGCCGCACCCGCCAAGGACAAGGAGGAGCACTATGTGCCGCTGGCTGGCTTATTCGGGCAGATCCGTTGCATTGGAGACGGTGCTGTTCCAGCCGGAACACTCGCTGATCGACCAGAGCCTGAATTCGCGGCTCGGCCATACCACCACCAACGGCGACGGCTTCGGCGTCGGCTGGTACGGACGCCATGCCGAGGTGCCGTTCCGCTACCGCTGCCTGCACCCGGCGTGGAGCGACACCAACCTGCGCGAGACCGCCCGTGCGGTGCGCGCGCCGATGTTCGTCGCGCATGTGCGCGCCGCCACCGGCACGCCGACGCAGGAAACCAACTGCCATCCGTTTCGCTTCGGCCGCTGGCTCTTTGTCCACAATGGCCTGATCCGCGAGTACCCGCTGGTGCGGCGCGACCTGATGATGGCGGTGGCGCCGCACCTGTTCCGCTGGATCGAGGGCTCGACCGATTCCGAGGTGATGTTCTTCCTGGCGCTGACCTTCGGGCTGGAACGCGACCCGGTCGGCGCGCTCGAGCAGATGGCCGGGCTGATCGAGGACGTCGGCCAGCGCCACGACGTGCAGTTCCCGCTCAACATGACGGTGTGCGTGACCGACGGCCGGCAGATCGTGGCGGTGCGCTATTCGAGCGAGACCAACTCGCGCTCGCTGTTCCACAGCACCTCGTTCCGGCAGCTGCGCGAACTCTATCCGGACGACCCGCGCATCGCCGCCGCGGGCGACGACGCCTTCCTGGTGCTGTCGGAGCCGCTGATCGACGTGCAGGGCGTGTGGGAGGAGATTCCCGAGGGCACCATCCTGGTGGCGCGCGGCGGCGAGATTGACCGTCACCGCTTCGTGCCGCGCCTGCCAGGCCCGCCATTGCACGCGGCGCAGGGCGACGCGGCCGCGGGCTGAGGCGCTGAGCGCGCGGGCCCCGCGTCACCACGCCAGCCTCAGGGGCACGCCAGCGCGGCGCCGGCATACAGCAGCAGCGCCACCAGCACCACCACGGTAAAGCCGGCGTGGATCGCCAGCAGCGTGGCCAGCACCGCCGCCACCACCGAGGCGCAGGCGTTGATGCCCCAGGCCCACGGCACCAGCTTGTCGTCGCGCGCGGCGAGGCCGGACAGGCCGAGCGGGAACGGCATCCCCATCAGGAAGGCAAGCGGCGCGATCAGCGCCACCGCAATGGCGACCCGGGCGGGATCCGGCCACGCAATCAGCAGCGGGAACACTTGGGGCAGCGCCACCAGGTAGAGCAGCGCGACGGCGCATACGCCGCCGATCGCCTTCGCCACCTGCCGCCGGACGCGGCCGGGCCCGGCACGCGCGGGCAGGCGGGGTGCAGAGCGGCTGCCCAACCCGGCAAAGCACAGGAACGCGCACAGCACCACCGCCACGGCATAGAGCGGATGGCTCAGGAACAGGATGAACTTCTGGATAAAGGCGATCTCGACGAACATGAAGCCAAGGCCGACCGCGACGAAGTAGAAGCCGGTGCGCGCGACTGGCACCAGCGGCACCGGTGACGCTCGCGCGCGCCGCCGCAGCACCCGCAGCGGCACGCCGATCAGCAGCAGCGCCGCGGCCGAGGCCTGCAGCAGCGTCGCCACCAGCACCGGATAGCCCCAGTCCAGCAACGGCAGCCCGCCCCGCGCCTTCAGCGAGATCAGCTCCGGCAGCGTGCGCCATTTGAAGAAGTGGAAGAAGTAGGGCCGGTCGTCGGTGGCGGGGCGCACGTCGAACTTGTAGCGCGACAGGAAAAGCTCGCGCTCTGGGCCGAGCAGCGCCTGCGCGGCGGCGTAAAAATCCGGCTGGTCGAGCACGTTGTAGCGGTTGGCCGCACCGGGCCGGATGCCGGGATGGTATTCGACGTCGAACGAGCGCGTGCGGCCGAAGTCGAGCAATGCGCCGATGTCCGCGGGCTGGAAGTCGCCTTGCTTGACCACCAGCGTGGCCGTGTTCCAGCCGCGCAGCAGCACCAGCCGGCGCGACGGATCGGCCACGCCCATGCGCGCCATCGCCGCCACCGCGGTGGCGAACAGTTTCGGGATGTCGCGCGGCGGCAGCGAGACCCAGCGCGTGATCGCCAGCAGGCCGCCGGGGTTCAGGTGGCGCAGGTAGGCCTCGAACGCTTCCACGGTGTAGAGGTAGCTTTCGGAGAGCGCATACAGGCCCGCCGACGAGGTGCTGAAGGAATCCAGCAGCGCCACCTGGATCAGGTCGTAGCGCTGCCGGCTCGCCGCCAGGAAGCCGCGCGCCTCGCCGACATGCACCTGCACCCCCGCCGCGCTGTACGGCTGGCCCGAGAACGCGCGGAAGCGGTCCTGCACCAGCCCGATTACCTGCGGGTTCAGCTCGACCGCATCGACCGCGCTGGCGCCGTGGTAGAGCGCCTGCAGCACGTCGGCGCCGGCACCGCTGCCCAGCACCAGCACGCGCGGCGCGTGCAGCAGGTGGTACGGCAGCGCCGAGGTCAGGTCGCCCAGGTAGGCCAGCGGCTCGCGCCGGCCGTCATAGCGGTTGAGCGCGCTGAGGCCGTCGCCGTCGGTAAATACGGCAAGCTGCGGCGGGGGTTCGGCGGTGGCGTTCAGGCTCAGCCCCGGCGCATGGCGCAGCGGGATCGACGGACTCTCGACCACCGTGACCAGCCCCAGCGGACTGGAGCGCTGCGCCACCACGCGTGCGTCGCCGATGCGCAGCAGCTGGCTCAATTCCTTGTACTCCGACGGCCGCAACGCCATCCAGCTGCCTGGGATGGCCGCGGGCACGGCCGCCGCCGCCAGCAGCAGCGCAGGCAGCCACGGGCGATGCCATCGGCATTCCATGCAGGTCAGCGCCGCGGCCGCCATGCCCGCCATGCTGACCAGCCGCAGCGCATCGACCGGAGCCAGCACGAACAGCGCGGCGATGATGCCCGCGCTACCCAGCCCGGCGCCGAGGATATCGAAGCTGTAGAGCCGGGGCACCTGCAGCGGGAAGCGCGCAAAGCCCAGGCACACGCTGGTGGCCGCGCACAGGAAGGGCACGAACAGCAGCAGGTAGATCGCCACCAGGCGCAGCGGCTGCGTGGGCTCCCACAGGATTTCCAGCGGGTTGAAGCCGACGCGCTGCGCAAGCTCGAAGCAGGCCAGGGCGCCGATGCCGAACAGCAGCGCGCCGCCGGCAAACACCGGCACGAAATGCCGCACCAACACCGGCTGCGCCAGCGCCACCAGCGCCCCCGCGGCGCCGTAGCCGAGCAGGGCCACGCTGATCATCATGTAGGCGAAGTGGTGCCACAGGATGATCGAAAGCAGCCGCATCAGCAGGATTTCATAGCCGAGCGCAGCGGCGGAGAGCAGGGCCAGGGCGAACAGCGGCGGGCGTGGCATCGCGCTTGTCGGGTTTGTCGCGCTCATCGCATGAGGCGGCCGGTCGCGTGCCGCGCCTCAGTGCTTGCCGACCAGCGGCACGAAGCGCACCGGCAGGATCTGCCGGGTGCTGACGCTGCCGTCCGCGGATTTTTCGACCAGCAGCAGGTACTGCGTCAGGAATTGCGCGCCCACCGGGATCACCATGCGCCCGCCCGGCTTGAGCTGGCGGATCAGCGGCGGCGGCACGTGGCTGGCTGCGGCGGTGACGACGATGGCGTCATAGGGCGCATGCTCGTCCCAGCCGTAGTAGCCGTCGCCCACCTTGCACGCCACCTGCCGGTAGGCCAGCCGCTGCAGGCGCTCGCACGCCTGGCGCCCGAGCGGCTCGATGATCTCGATGGTGTAGACCGCGCGCGCCAGCTGGCTCAGCACCGCGGCCTGGTAGCCGGAGCCGGTGCCGATCTCGAGCACGCGGTCGCCCGGCTGGACCCGCAGCAGGTCGGTCATCAGCGCCACGATATATGGCTGCGAAATGGTCTGGCCATGGCCGATCGGCAGCGGCCGGTTCTCGTAGGCGTGCGGCTTCTGCGGATCCGGCACGAACTCGTGGCGTGGCACCTGGCCCATCACCGCCATCACGCCCGGGGCGATGCCGTGGCTGCGGTTGGGCACGCCGGCGCCGGCGTCGATCGCCGCAATCTCGCTGACCATCTCCGCGCGCTGCTTCTGCCGGGCGTCGTCGGCGCAGCACAGTCCGGCCGATGCCATGGCGGCAACGGCGAGCAAGGCGAGACTGGCGATGAAGGGAGGACGGCTGGACGGCTGCACGATGGGACCCCGGGGAGCCTACCGTCATCGTAGGTCATCGGCCGCGCCCGCGCCGGCAAGTGGCAAACGAAGCGCTTGCCGGCGCTCCCCTGACTCTGCGCGGGCTAGCCCGCGATCAGCTTGAGCCCGGCCGGCAGCGCTTCGCCGAACACCCGTCCTTCGTCGGCGGCGTCAAGTTCGACCACCTCGCGCACCATCGCGATCCAGCCCGGCGGCGCGCTGGCGGCTTCCAGCCGGCGCACCACGTCCGCGCGCAGCTCATCCGGCAGGTCGCGGGTGCGGTCGCCGGTCATGCGCGCGATCTGCACCGCGGCGAACGCGGCCGGCTCGACCTTTTTCCAGTCGAGCGCCAGGATGGCGTCCAGCCACTGGGCCGCAGTGTCGGGCGGCACCACGCTGTGCGCGCTGCCGTAGAACGGCATGCGCGCGCCGATGCGGCCCACCGCCCACCAGCCCTGGTTGTTCTCGGACGGCTTGCGCAGCCGGGTCAGCAGCCAGCCGGCCAAGTCGGTCTTGGCGTCGACGGGCAGGCGCTCGAGCGAGCCGGCCAGCCGCACCATG
>JABFVP010000272.1 GCA_013362725.1 Cupriavidus sp. | reverse complement strand
CAGCTGGCCGTTCTGCGCCTGCAGGATGCGGTAGGTCTGGCCCTTGAGCACGTGGTCGTCCATGCGCTTGCCTTCCTCGTAGCGGCCCTTCAGGCCGGTGCTGTAGAAGGTGGCGGCGTTGCTGGACTCGTCGGCGCCGAACAGGTCGATGGTCACGCTGTAGTGGAAGTTCAGGTAGCGCTGCAGCGTCGGCAGGTCGATCACGCCGGCGGCACGCAGCCTGGCCGGGTCATCGGTCTTCAGTTCATTCATCACCTGGCAGGTGCGCTGGATCACGCGCGACACGCCGCTCTCGCCGACGAACATGTGGTGCGCTTCCTCGGTCAGCATGAATTTGGTGGTCCGTGCCAGCGGGTCGAACGCGCTCTCGGCCAGCGCGCACAGCTGGAACTTGCCGTCGCGGTCGGTGAAGTAGGTGAACATGAAGAACGACAGCCAGTCGGGTGTCTGCTCGTTGAACGCCTGCAGGATGCGCGGGTTGTCCTGCTGGCCGCTGCGGCGCTCGAGCAGCGCCTCGCCCTCTTCGCGGCCGTCGCGGCCGAAGTACTTGTGCAGCAGGTAGACCATGGCCCACAGGTGGCGGCCCTCTTCCACGTTCACCTGGAACAGGTTGCGCAGGTCGTACATGCTGGGCGCGGTCAGGCCCAGGTGGCGCTGCTGCTCCACCGATGCCGGCTCGGTATCGCCCTGCGTCACGATGATGCGGCGCAAGTTGGCGCGGTATTCGCCCGGCACGTCCTGCCAGGCGTCCTCGCCCTTGTGGTCGCCGAAGTGGATCTTGCGGTTGGCCTCGGCCGGGTTCAGGAAGATGCCCCAGCGGTAGTCCGGCATCTTGACGTGGCCGAAGTGGGCCCAGCCCTGCGGATCGACGCTGATCGCGGTGCGCAGGTAGATGTCGTGCTGGTGCGAACCTTCCGGGCCCATGTCGTTCCACCAGCTCAGGTAGTTGGGCTGCCATTGCTCGAGCGCGCGCTGCAGGGTGCGGTCTTCGCTGAGGTTGACATTGTTGGGGATCTTGTCGCTGTAGTTGATGCCGGACATGGTGGTCTCCGTTATGCGGCGATTCGGTATGCGTTCCAGGGGCTGGTCAGACCCGGTTCCAGTCGAAGGCGGCCTTGTCGCCCTTGCCGTAGACCTTCAGCGCGCCCTTGTCGCCGACCGCGTTGGGGCGCTGGAAGATCCAGTTCTGCCACGCGGTCAGGCGGCCGAAGATGCGCGTGAACATGTTTTCCTGGCCGTTGAAGCGCAGGTTGGCTTCCATGCCGGTGAGCGCGTCGGGCGACATCGCCACGCGCTCTTCCAGCGCGATGCGCACTTCGTCGGTCCAGTCGATGTCGTCCGGGTTGGCGGTGACCAGCCCCAGCGCCCAGGCGGCATCGGCATCGAGCGGCTGGCCGGCCTTTGCGCGCACGGCATCGAGTGCGGGCTGCTCGTCGTAGAAGCGTCGTCCCAGGCGGCTCTGGCCGGTGGCCATCGGGTACAGGCCGAAGTTGACGTCAGCCACGGTGATCTTCGGCGCGCGCGCCTCGTCGTCGGGCAGCGCCAGGTGGTAGCTGCGGTCGCAGGCCAGCGCCAGTTCCAGGAAGGTGCCGGCAAAGCACGAATCCGGCTCGATCAGCGCGAACAGGCTGCGCGACGACACGTCGAGCCGGCTCAGCGTGCGGCGCAGCAGGCCGATGGTCTCGCGCACCAGCCAGTGGTCCCGGTGCGCCAGCAGCGTGGCATCGTTGGTCAGCACTGCGGTGGCGTCGCCGCTGGTCTTGATCAGCCAGGTGCCGATATCCAGCTCGTTGGTGCGCATCGACAGGATCGCGTCTTCGAGCTCGCGCGCCAGCTGCAGCGGGTACCAGCCGGCGCCGGCCTGCACGATTTCATCGATGCCCTGCGGCTGCGCGCCCGTCGGTGCCTTCACCGTGAAGGTGGCGGTGCGGCCGGCCCGGTCGATCTCGACCGTCACATGCGTGTAGCGCAGCGCATCGGCTTCGATAGTGCGCTCGATCGGCGCGAGCGCGACACCCCTGGCATCGGCCGGGCGGTCGCTCTGCGCGGCCAGCGCCAGCGCGCGCTCCCGCACCTTGTGCGCAAACACGGCGGGCTTGGCGATATCGTCGACCAGGCGCCAGTCCTTGGCGCGCTGGCCGCGCACGCCTTCTGTGGTGGTGCAGAAGATATCGGCGAGGTCGTGGCGCACATGGCGCTTGTCGGTCACGCGGGTCAGGCCGCCGGTGCCCGGCAGCACGCCCAGCAGCGGCACTACGGGCAGGCTCACGGCCGACGAGCGGTCGTCCACCAGCAGGATCTCGTCGCAGGCCAGCGCCAGCTCGTAGCCGCCGCCGGCGCAGGCGCCGTTGACCGCGGCCAGGAACTTCAGGCCGCTGTGCGCCGAGGAATCCTCGATGCCGTTGCGGGTCTCGTTGGTGAACTTGCAGAAGTTGACCTTCCACGCATGGCTGCTGACGCCGAGCATGAAGATGTTGGCGCCGGAACAGAACACCTTGTCCTTGCCGCTGGTGATGACCACCGTGCGCACTTCCGGATGCTCGAAGCGGATGCGGTTGAGCGCGTCGTTCAGTTCGATGTCGACGCCGAGGTCGTAGCTGTTGAGCTTGAGCTTGTAGCCGGGGCGCAGGCCGGCGTTCTCGTCGATGTCCACCGCCAGCGTGGCGACGGGACCATCGAAGGCCAGCTTCAGGTGCTTGTATTGGGAGGGATCGGTCTGGTAGTCGACGCGGGGGGCGGTGGTCACGGCGGGGTCTCCTGTGCGAAACTGCACTATCGTGCATTAACTGGTATCCGTCTTTTACGCACTATAGTTCCTATAAGAGATCGGTGCAAGCATTATTATGCAGATGCCCCGAGCGTGGCTGGCTTCCTCTCGCACACTGGACTGCGTAAGGAACATCAAGGAAAGGCTTCTTTTTCGATCGGGCGCGAACGGACCGATAGCACCGTGCTGCAACCCCTGCACTGTGGGTTAACCCAGCGCAATGCAATATAGTGCTTGACACGGCGACCCTGTGGCTCTATTTTTCATCCATGCACAATAATGCATGACGCCGGTGAAGGCAGCCGGCGCATCAGACGGAGCCCCCTGCCCATGACCCCCACTGAATTCCGCAGCCAGATCGCGCGGCTCACCGCGCAACTGGCCGGCCGCCCGCTCGACGCGGCGCTCGATGACTGGCTCAACGCCGAGCACGGCGCCGGCAGCCCCACCTACCAGCAACTGATGACGTCATGCCAGGCCGGGGTGGCCGAAGGCTGGCTGTGCGAACGCGAAGGCGGCGGCATCCGCTACGGCCGCATCTTCAAGCCCGCCGATGACCTGCACGGCTTTTCGGTCGACGTGGTCGACATGCAGGACATCGCCGGCCCGCACCACGCCCATCCCGAGGGCGAGATCGACCTGATCATGCCGCTCGACAGCGACGCCCGCTTCGACGGCCGCCTCGCCGGCTGGCTGGTGTGCCCGCCGGGCAGCGCCCATCGCCCCACCGTCAGCAACGGCCGCGCGCTGGTGCTGTATCTGCTGCCGCAAGGCCGCATCGACTTCACGCGCTGAGAGCCGCCATGACAGAACTCCTTTCCAATTACCTCGGCGGCACGTGGCAACGCGGCAGCGGCGCCGGCACTGCATTGTTCGATCCGGTGCTCGGCAATGAACTGGTGCGCGTCGATGCCACCGGCCTGGACCTGGCGGCCGGCTTCGCCTTCGCCCGCGAGCACGGCGGCGCCGCGCTGCGCGCGCTGAGCTACCGGCAACGCGCTGCGCTGCTGGCCGAGATGGTGAAGGTGCTGCAGGCCAACCGCGATGCCTATTACGACATCGCCACCGCCAACAGCGGCACCGTGCGCAATGACTCCGCGGTCGACATCGATGGCGCCATCTTCACGCTGGGCACTTACGCCAGGCTGGGCGATACGCTCGGCGACCGGCGTTTCCTTGCAGACGGCGAAGCGGCCCGGCTGGGCAAGGATCCGCTGTTCCAGTCGCAGCATGTGCTGGTGCCCACACGCGGGCTGGCGCTGTTTATCAATGCCTTCAATTTCCCGGCCTGGGGCCTGTGGGAAAAAGCTGCGCCGGCGCTGCTTTCGGGCGTCCCGGTGATCGTCAAACCCGCCACCGCGACCGCCTGGCTGACCCAGCGCATGGTGCGCGACGTGGTCGAGGCCGGGGTCCTGCCAGCCGGCGCGCTGTCGGTGGTGTGCGGCAGCGCCGCGGGTCTGCTGGACGCGCTGCAGCCGTTCGACGTGGTGTCGTTCACCGGTTCGGCCGACACTGCGGCGGTGATCCGCTCGCATCCGGCCATCGCCCGGCGTTCGGTGCGCGTCAACATCGAAGCGGACAGCATCAATGCCGCCGTGCTGCTGCCGCAGGACGGCCACGGTAGCGACGCCTTCGACCTGCTCGTGAAGGAAGTGGTGCGCGAGATGACCGTCAAGTCCGGCCAGAAGTGCACCGCGATCCGGCGCGTATTCGTACCCGAGTCGCTGTATGCACAGGCCGCCGAGGCCATCGGCGCACGGCTGTCGAAGGTAAGCGTGGGCAACCCGCGCCACGATTCGGTACGCATGGGCGCACTGGTCAGCCGCGCGCAGTTCGACGCCGTGCAGGCGGGCCTGGCCGGGTTGCGCACGCACGCGCAAGTGCTGCATGACGGCGCGCGCCAGCCGCTGGTCGATGCCGACCCGGCGCTGGCCTGCTGCATCGGCCCGACGCTGTTGGGCGCGCGCGATGCCGACGCGGCCGCCGCGGTGCACGACACCGAAGTGTTCGGCCCGGTCGCCACGCTGCTGCCCTACCGCGATCCGGCCCATGCCCTCGACCTGGTCCGCCGTGGCCAGGGCTCGCTGGTGGCCTCGCTCTATGGCAGCGACGCGGCCGCGCTCGGCGCCGCCGCGCTGGAGCTGGCCGACGGCCATGGCCGCGTGCATGTGGTTTCGCCCGACGTGGCGCAGCTGCACACCGGCCACGGCAACGTCATGCCGCAATCGCTGCACGGCGGCCCGGGCCGCGCCGGCGGCGG
>JABFVP010000078.1 GCA_013362725.1 Cupriavidus sp. | reverse complement strand
TGCCCGCCAGCGCCGGCGCGCCTGCACCAGCAACTGCGCCAGATCGACTACGGCGGCGCCCATGATCATGCCCAGCGCCACCAGGAAGGTGGCCTTGCGGTACGGCTCGCCCGGCGCGAGCCAGCCGGCGTCGATAAACCACGGGGTCATGGCCCAGCCGGCCAGCCCGCCCACCAGCGCGGCAACGCCCACGCGCGCGCCGACGATCATGCCGGCGCCGAAGGTGGCCGCGGACAGGTCCAGCGTGGCCAGCCACGGCACGCGCCCGGCCCCCAGTCCGCCGGCCAGGCCTAGCGCCATGCCGCCGCCGAGGCGCGCCACCGAGCGCCGCAACAGTGCCGGATCGGTCAGCGCGCGCAGGATGTTGGCCACCGCCAGCCCCGACGGAAAGGTCAGCTGCATGCGGTCCACCAGCAACGGCGTGTACAGCATGCCCACGCCCACCCCGAACATGCCGATGCACAGCAGGTACAGCACCAGCTGCCACAGCGGCGGCTGCGCCATGCCCAGCCACGCCATCGCCTGCAGCACCACCGCCATGCCGCCCATGCCCGCCACCGACGCCGCCGCGGTCTGGATGTAGTTGGCGCCATGGCGGCCGGACGCGCCATAGCCGGCCGTCACCACCGAGCCCAGGATGCCCGCCAGCACCTGCCCGCCGACAAAGAAGCCGAGCGAGAAATTCATGTACGCGGCGGCGACGCCACCTAGCGGCCCCAGCACTAGCATGCCGGCCGCGCCCAGCATCAGGTGGTATTGCCAGCTGCCCGGCGATGGCAGCCAGGCCACGCGCGGCGCGGCATCGGAAGGCAGGACGGGCATGGCGCGGCTCCCTCAGCGGAACAGTGTGCCTGTTACGAAGCATAGGCGAGGCCTGACGCGGTGGCGGCTGGTTTGCGTTACTGCGGTGCCGGCGCGGATCGCGGGGTTTACACTAGTTTCGCACGCAACTAAGTAGCCGATATAGTTGCGCCCACAACTACATCACCGACCCTAGCCAGCCATGCCAGACCTGCACGCACCTCGCCTGCCGGTGCCGCCCGCACCACCGCCCGATTCGTCCCGCCCCTGGCCGCAGCGCATCCCGGTGCTGATCGCCGGCGGCGGCCCGGTCGGCCTGACCCTGGCCGCGCTGCTGGCGCGCCAGGGCATTGCCGCGCTGGTGGTGGAAGCCGACGACGGTTACTGCGCCGGCAGCCGCGCGATCTGCATGGCGCGGCGCTCGCTGGAAGTCCTGGGCTGGGCCGGCGCCGACCGGGCCACGGTAGCAACCGGCCTGCCGTGGGTCGGCGGGCGCAGCTACTACCGCGACACGGAAGTGCTGCACTTCCAGATGCCGAGCGAGCCAGGCGAGCGCTTTGCGCCGATGGTCAACATCCAGCAGTACTACCTGGAGGCCTTCGCCCACGATGCCGCGCTGCGCGGCGCATTGCCGGCCGAGGTGCGCTTCGGCGCGCGCCTGCGCACGCTGCGCCAGCACCCCGGCGGCGTAGTCGCCGAGATCGAGACCGGCGCTGGCGCGGTGCAGGTCGATGCGCAATGGCTGGTGGCGTGCGACGGCGGCCGCAGCACGGTGCGCGAGCAACTAGGCCTGCGCATGGAAGGCACGCAGTACGAAGGCCGCTACGTGATCGTCGATATCGTGCAGAAGACGCGGCGCGAGGTGGAGCGGCTGGCCTGGTTCGACCCGCCCTCCAATCCCGGCTCGACCCTGCTGATGCACCGGCAGCCCGACGATGTCTGGCGCATCGACTACCAGATCCGCGACGACGAAGACCCCGACCAGGCGGTCAGGCCCGAGAACGTGCTGCCGCGCGTGCAGAGCCACCTCGACATGATCGGCGAGACCGAGCCGTGGCGGCCGCTGTGGATCTCGATGTACAACGCCAAGTGCCTGACGCTGCAGGATTATCGCCATGGCCGCGTGCTGTTCGCCGGCGACGCCGCGCACCTGGTGCCGATCTTCGGCGTGCGCGGGCTCAATTCTGGACTGGACGATGCCGGCAACCTGGCGTGGAAGCTGGCCTGGGTGCTGCGCGGCCAGGCCGGCGACAGCCTGCTCGATACCTACTCGGCCGAGCGTGTCCACGCCACGCGCCGGAACCTTGCCTACGGCGCCAAGAGCACCGAGTTCATGGCGCCGCCCGACTTCGCCTTCAGGCTGATGCGCGAGGCCACGCTGCGGCTGGCGCCGTCCGAGCCGGCGGTGCGTTCGCTGATCAATCCGCGCCAGTCGGCACCGATTGCCTATGTCGATTCGGCGCTGAACGGTCCCAGCGACTTCGGCACCGACTGTCCGGGCGCGGCCCCGGGCGTGCCCGCGCCGGAACTGCGCGTGGACGGACCGGACGGCATCCGGCATCTGACGCAATGCTTCGGGCAGCGCTTCACGGTGCTTTGGTTCCGGCATGGCGGCGATCAATCGGCGCTGCCCGAGCCGCTGGCCGCGCTTACGCGGGAACATCCGCAAGCCCTGCACGCGTATGAAGTCGTCACCGGCGCCCCGGCCGGCGCCACCGCGCTGGCCGACGTCGACGGCCAGGCCCACGCCCGCTATGGTGCCAACCCGGGCACGCTGTACCTGATCCGTCCGGATGGGTATGTGCTGGCGCGCTGGCGCGAACCGTCATGGGACGCCGTGCGCGCCACCCTCGCCCCCCTGCTGCAATCCGGAGTCCGCCATGCAAGCTGAAGACCTCGACCAGGCCTACACCCGACTGTGCGAAGCCATGGGCCGCACCGGCGAAGCGCGGGCGCCGCTGCTGCTGGCGATGGTGTGCCTGGGCCTGATGAGCCGGGAACAAGCGCTGGCGCCGGTGCTGGCGCTGATCGACGAGGCCGAGGCGCGCAGCCGGCAAGAGGTGGCCGGGGGCTCTACAATGCCGACGCCCGAAACGGAAACGCCATGAAGCCACTGCCACGCCTCGAACAGTTCCTGACCTACCGACTGCACCAGGTCAACAAGCTCAGCGACAAGGACAGCGCCTCCGCCTACCTGGAGCAATGCGGGCTGCTGCTCAGCGAGGGGCGCTGCCTGGCGGCGATCGGCGCCTTCGCGCCGCTGTCGGTCAACGCCCTGGCGCAGCGCGCCAACCTGACCAAGGGCCAGGCTAGCCGCTCGGCGCAGGCGCTGGTGGCGCGCGGGCTGGTCAGCAAGGAAGCCAGCGCGGCTGACGGGCGCGGCGTGGTGCTGTCGCTGACCGCGCAGGGCAAGCCGCTGTACCGGCAGGCGATCGCCATGATCGCCCGACGCAATGAAGAGATCTTCGGCTGCCTGAGCGAAGCCGAACAGGCGCTGCTGGGCAGTCTGCTCGACCGGCTGGTGGCGCACGCCGGCCAGCAGGATGCGCAAGGCCCCGACGACGACGCGGACGCCTGAGCGCTCAGCGGCGCAGGCTGTCCACCTGCGCGCGGGCGCCGTCGCGGCGCGCGGCCTCCGCGATCTCGTTGCTGACCACGGTCTGTCCGATCGGCGCCAGCGCAATGCCGGCCAGCTTCAGGTGCTGGATCGCGAACGGGATGCCGATGATGGTGACGAAGTTGGCCACCGCCGCCATCACGTGCCCGATGGCCAGCCACACGCCGGCGAAGACAAACCACAGCACATTGCCCACCAGCCCGAGCGCGCCGGTGCCAATATCGTCGCGCCCGGTCAGCTCGCGCCGGCTGATGGCCTGCTTGCCAAACGGAAAGAAGGTGAAACTGCCGATCACGAAGCAGGCCTTGCCCCAGGGAATGCCGATGATCGAGATAAAGGCCAGCAGCCCTGCCAGCCACCAGGCCAGGCCCATCACCACGCCGCCGAGGATGAACCAGAGGAAGTTGCCGATCGCGCGCATGCTGTCGTTGCACCAGTGAGAGGAGGAACACGCATGATACGCAATGGCGCCGCGCCGGCATGGCGCCAGAGCGCTTGCGCGGCAAAAGCGTACCCATTTCTGCGTGCTGCGGCGGGACCATTCAAAGCCAGGCCGCGGCGCCTCCGGTGCCCGCGATAACGCTTGATTTAGCGCGTAGCCAGCGCACGCAGGGGCGTCGCATTCCTGGCCCGCGGGCGCAAAGCGTACCTGTTTCTGCGTGTCGATCGATGGGCTGTCGCTTTTGGCAAGCCGCGCATGGCAAAAGACAAACTGGATCTGCGCACCCGCTTCAGCCAGCCGCGCAACCAGCAGGCCGCAATGTTTGCCGACCCTGGCTAAACCGGAAACACCACCCTGACCCGCAAACCCGGCTCGGCATCCTCCAGCATCACCCGCGCGCCATGCGACTGCGCGATCTCGGCGACGATGGCGAGGCCCAGGCCGCTGCCGCCGGTGGGCGCATCGGCGACGCGGTAGAAGCGGTCGAACACGCGCGCGCGCTCTTCGGCGGGGATGCCCGGTCCGTTGTCGCTGACCACCAGTTCCACGCTACCCGCATCGGCACCGCGCCGCACCGCGACGTCGATGCGGCCGCCGGCGGGGATGTAGGCGAGCGCGTTGTCCAGCAGGTTGGTCAGCAGGATGCGCAAGGCATCGGCGTCGCCACGCACCACGGCGGGGGTGGCGCCGGCGCTGCCGTCCAGGCCCAGGTCGATGTCGCGATCGAGCGCGGCCTGTGCCATCTCGGCGACCACGGCCGCGGCTAGTTGATGGAGGTCCACCGGTTCATGCGGGGGCACGGCCGCGCCCGGTTCCTGCCGCGCCAGCGTCAGCAGCTGGGTCACCAGGTGGGTCAGCCGCTCCAGCCCCTGGCGCAGCTTGGCGATGGCTTCGTCGCGCGCGGCGCCGTCGTCGGCCCGTTCGACCAGTTGTGCCTGCAGCTGCAGCGCGGCCAGCGGGGTGCGCAGCGCATGCGCGGCATCGGCGACGAAAGCGCGCTGGGTGTCGATGGCATGCGAGAGCCGCGCCAGCAGCTGGTTCAGCGCGGCACTCAGCGGCGCGATCTCGTCGGGCATCGGGCGCACCGCCAGCGGCGCCAGCGTGTTGGCGTCGCGCGCGCGCACCTCGGTGGCGATCTCGCGCAGCGGCCTCAGTCCGCGCCCCACCGCCATCCAC
>JABFVP010000332.1 GCA_013362725.1 Cupriavidus sp. | reverse complement strand
GGTCTGGTTGCCGAACAGGTCCTGGGCCTGGCTGTGCGGCACCACGCCCTGGCTCTGCTTGATCCCGACCACGCCATTGCACGCGGCCGGGATGCGGGTCGAGCCGCCGCCGTCGGTCGCTACCGCCAGCGGGGCAATGCCGCTCGCCACCGCCACCGCGGCGCCGCCGCTGGAGCCGCCGCTGGTGCGCCCGGCATGCCAGGCATTGCGGGTGCGGCCGAACAGCGGCGCATCGGTCAGGCACTTGGAGCCGAACTCCGGCGTGGTGGTCTTGCCGACCAGGATCGCGCCCTGCGCGCGCAGCCGCGCCACTGCCACGGCGTCTTCGGCGGGCACGTGGTCGCGCATCGGCACCGCGCCGAAGGTGGTGCGCACGCCCGCGGTGTTGACGATGTCCTTCACCGTGAAGGGAATGCCGTGCAGCGCGCCCAGCGGCGCGCCGGACATCAGCTGCGCTTCGGCCGCGCGCGCCGCGGCCATGGCCTCGTCCGCGCACAGCGTGATCAGGCAGTTCAGCGCGGGCTGCAGTCGGGCCGCACGCTCCAGCACGGCCGCGGTCAGCTCGACCGGTGAAATCTCCTTGCGCCGGATGCGCTGCTGCAGTTCGGCTGCGCTGGCAAGGCAAAGCGCGTCGCTCATGGGTGGTGGCTCCGGAAGGTTGGGGGTGTGGGCGCGGTGGTCCCGCCATCTTACAACTTGCTGCGCGGGCCTCCCGCGTGGCAGCCCGGATGAGCTGGCGCGCGTGCGACCTGCTCATCGCGACACGCCTTCGGTTCCTTGCGCGATACGATGAATTTTTTTGCAAATCGCGCCAATTGACTGGCACACCCGGCGCAATGCCGGCAGAATCCGGACAGTAGCGGCCGCAATCGCCCATCGAGATCTGCCACAACATGACCACCGCCCCGACACTCCGACTCCGACACTGCGCCCCATCTGCAACCCGGCTGACCCTGCGCCGCAAGGCTGGCTGGCACCTGCCGGCGCCGGGCAACGGCTGAAGGGGCGGGCATGGCGCTGCCGCTGCTGATTGCGCTGCCGCTGCTGGCCGCGGCGCTGGCGTGGCTGATCGGCACGCGTGCCGCACGGCTGCTGGCACCGGTCATCATCGGCCTGCCGCTGGCCGCGCTGATGCTGCTGCTGAGCCTGCGCGGCGAAGTCTTCGCGCAGCCGGGGCACGCACTGGGCTGGCGCGTGGCATGGCTGCCCGCGCTCGGGCTGGACCTGTCGCTGCGCCTCGACGGGCTGGCCTTCCTGTTTGCGCTGCTGGTACTGGGCGTGGGCCTGCTGGTAATCCTGTATGCGCGCTACTACCTGGCGCGCAATGAATCGGCGGTGCGCTTCTTCTGCCTGCTGCTGCTGTTCATGGCGGCAATGCTGGGCGTGGTGCTGGCCGGCAACCTGCTGTTGCTGGTGGTGTTCTGGGAACTGACCAGCATCCTGTCGTTCCTGCTGATCGGGTTCTGGTCGTGGCGCGCCGATGCGCGCCAGGGCGCGCGCATGGCGCTGGCGGTGACCGGCGGCGGTGGGCTTGCGCTGCTGGCGGGAGTGCTGCTGCTGGGCCATATCTGCGGCAGCTTCGAGCTCTCGGTGGTGCTGGCGCAGGCCGGCAAGGTGCAGCACCACCCGCTGTACCTGCCGATGCTGGTGCTGGTGCTGCTGGCGGTGTTCACCAAGTCGGCCCAGTTTCCGTTCAGCTTCTGGCTGCCGCACGCGATGGCCGCGCCCACGCCGGTCTCGGCCTACCTGCACTCGGCCACCATGGTCAAGGCCGGCGTGTTCCTGCTGGCGCGGCTCTATCCGGTGCTGGACGGCACCAACAGCTGGTTCTACCTGGTCAGCATGACGGGGCTGGCCACGCTGATCGTCGGCGCCGGCCTGGCGCTGCTGCAGCGCGACCTGAAGGGCCTGCTGGCGTATTCCACCATCAGCCACCTGGGGCTGATCACGCTGCTGTTCGGCCTCGATACCCAGCTCAGCACGGTGGCGGCGATCTTCCACATCATCAACCACGCGGTGTTCAAGGCCTCGCTGTTCATGGCCGCCGGCATCATCGACCATGAAACCGGCACGCGCGACCTGGACCGCCTGCGCGGCCTGGCCCGCTATATGCCGCATACCGCGGTGCTGGCGATCGTGGCGTCGCTGTCGATGGCGGGGGTGCCGCTGTTCAACGGCTTCCTCAGCAAGGAAATGTTCTTCGGCGAGACCCTGGCGCAGGGGCTGCTGGGCGAGTTCAACTGGGTGATCCCGGCCGCGGCGACCATGGCCGGCGCGCTGACCATGGCCTATTCGCTGCGCTTCATCTACGGCGTGTTCTTCGGCGGGGGCCGGCCCGACCTGCCCAACTACCCGCCGCACGAGCCGCCGCGCTTCATGAAGGTGCCGGTGGAATTCCTGGTGGTGATCTGCCTGGTGGTCGGGCTGGTGCCGGCCTATACCGTCGGCGACCTGCTCGCGGCCGCGTCGCTGGCAACGCTGCGCGCGCCGCTGCCCGAATACAGCCTGAACCTGTGGCACGGGGTCAACCTGCCGCTGCTGATGAGCCTGGTGTCGATGGCCGGCGGCGCCACCCTGTTCTTCCTGCGCCGCGACGCGCTGCGGCGCTGGCAGCAGGCGATCGAGCACCTGAGCGCGCGGCGCTCGTTCGAACACGGCATGCGTGTGCTGGAACGCTTTGCGGCGGCGGTGACGCGCTGGCTAGAGGATGGCTCGCTGCCGACCTATATCGCCTGGATGCTGCTGGCGATGCTGGCGCTGCCGGCGTATTTCCTGGCCGACCTGGGGGCGCTCGCCGGCAGCGTGCCGGCCGGCGCGATCGATCCGATCGGCGCGGCCACGCTGGCCTTGCTGGCGCTGTGCGCGATCGCCGTGGTGGCGACGCACCGGCAGCGGCTGCTGGCGCTGGTGCTGCTGAGCGGATGCGGGCTGATGGTGTCGCTGGCGTTCCTGCGCTTTTCGGCGCCGGACCTGGCGCTGACCCAGATCTCGGTCGAGGTGGTGACCATCTTGCTGCTGGTGCTGGCGCTGTTCTACCTGCCGAGCGAAACGCACGACAACCCGCACGACAACCCGCACGACCGCCCGCGCGCCGGCCGCCGCGTGCGCGATGCCGTGCTGGCGCTGGGCGGCGGCACGCTGCTGGCGGTTGCGGCCTACGCGGTGATGACACGGCCGTATGACCCGGTCTCGACGTTCTACGTCGAGCAGGCGGTGCCGGGTGGCGGCGGGCACAACGTGGTCAACGTGCTGCTGGTCGACTTCCGCGGCTTCGACACGCTCGGCGAAATCTGCGTGCTGCTGGTCGCCGGGCTGGCGGTACAGGCCCTGCTTAGGGGCATGCGCCTGCCGACCCCGTCGGCGGCGCCGGACGGCCTGCCGTGGACCAGCCAGGCGCATCCGCTGCTGCTGGCCATGCTGGCGCGGCTGATGCTGCCGCTGACGCTGCTGGTGGCGGCCTTTATCCTGCTGCGCGGGCACAACCAGCCGGGCGGGGGCTTTATCGCGGCGCTGATCACTTCGGTGGCGCTGCTGCTGCAATACGTTGCCAACGGCGTGCGCTGGACCGAAGCGCGCATCGCGCCGGATTACCGCGCCATCGCCGGCGCCGGCATCCTGCTGGCCGGGCTGACCGGCCTGGGCAGCCTGGCCTTCGGCTATCCGTTCCTGACCACCGCCTTCGGCCACTTCCACCTGCCCGGCATCGGCGAGGTGGAACTGGCCACCGCCATGATCTTCGACCTGGGAGTGTTCTGCACCGTGACCGGAACCACGCTGGTGATCGTGTCCCATCTGGGCGTCCGCAACCTGCCGCCGGCACAGGCCACGGAGGACGACTGATGGCCGCGCTCTACGCCATCGCCATCGGCATCCTGACCGCCGCCGGCATCTACCTGCTGCTGCGCGAGCGTGTGTTCACGGTGGTGCTGGGGCTGACCCTGCTGTCGTATGCGGTCAGCCTGTTCCTGCTGGGCATGGGGCGCCTGTCGATCGGCCGGCCGCCGGTGATCGCGCCGGGAGCGAGCTATGCCGACCCGCTGCCGCAGGCGCTGGTGCTGACCGCCATCGTCATTGCCTTCGGCATGACCGCGTTCGCGGTGGTGCTGGCGCTGCGCTCGCTCGGGCTGACCGGCAGCGACCATGTCGACGCCGCCGGCCAGCCGGAGGCGCACGACGGCCACAGCGCCGCGGGCGGCAACACTGGCCACGCTGCCGACAAGGAGCCGCGGCCATGAACCACGCCGTGCTGTTGCCCATCCTGATCCCGATGTTCGCCGGCGCGCTGCTGACGGCGATGCCGGCGCAGCGGCTGCACGCGCAGCGCCTGGCCAGCGCGGTGGCGACGCTGCTGCTGGTGCCGGTGGCAGTGCTGCTGCTGCGCCATGCGGCCGGCGGCGAGATCGTGGTCTATGCCATGGGCAACTGGAGCGCGCCGTTCGGCATCGTGCTGCAGCTGGACCGCACCGGCGCGATGATGCTGGCGCTGACCGCGGTCCTTGCCGTGGCCGCGTTGGCCGCGGCGGGCGAGGGCACGGCGCGCCAGGGGCGGCACTTCCACGCGCTGTTCCAGTTCCAGCTGATGGGCCTGAACGGCGCGTTCCTGGCGGGCGACCTGTTTAACCTGTTCGTCTTCTTCGAGATCCTGCTGATCGCTTCCTATGCGCTGCTGGTGCACGGGGCAGGGCGCGCGCGCATCGGCGCCGGCCTGCATTACGTGATCCTGAACCTGGTGGCGTCGTCGTTCTTCCTGGTGGCGATCGGCGTGCTGTACGGGCTCTCGGGCACGCTCAACATGGCGCACCTGGGCCTGCGCCTGGCCGGGCTGCCGGCCCACGACCTGCCGCTGGCGGTGGCTGCGGGCGCGATGCTGATGCTGGTGTTCGCGCTCAAGGCGGCGCTGTTCCCGCTGTACTTCTGGCTGCCGCGCGCCTATGCCAGCGCGGCGGGGCCGGTGGCGGCGCTGTTCGCCATCATGACCAAGGTCGGCATCTACGCCATGCTGCGTTGCGACGCGCTGATCTTCGGCGGCGCGCACGGGCTGCTGGGGCCGTTCCTGCACGACTGGGTGTTCGCACTGGCGCTGGCCACGCTGGCGGTGGGGGCGCTGGGCGCGCTGGCCGCGACGGCGCTGCGCGCCACGACCAGCTACCTGGTGGTGGCGTCGGTCGGGCTGCTGGTGGCGTGCGTGTCGATGCAGAGCCAGGCCGGCTGGGCCGCGGCGCTGTACTACCTGCTCAGCACCACGCTGTGCACGGCCGCGCTGTTCCTGCTGGCCGATGCGCTCGAGCCCGAATTCGCGCGCACCGACGGCGCGCCGGTCATTGCCTCGCGCCTGGCCGGGCTGCTGTACCTGGTGGGCGTGGTCGCGGCGGTGGGCCTGCCGCCGCTGTCGGGCTTCCTCGGCAAGGCCATGATCCTGCGCGCCACGCCGGCGCCGTGGATGCCGCTGCTGTGGCCGGCGGTGCTGGGGTCGAGCCTGCTGCTGCTGATCGCCGTCTCGCGCACCGGCACGCGCTTGCTGTGGCGCCTGCCGCATGAGGCGCAGCGCGTCGCCGAAGGCGCCGAATACCTGGATGAAGACCATCCCGGCGCGGCGCGCCTGCGGGTGCGGCCGGACGCGCGCAAGCTGGCCTGCTGCATGCTGCTGCTGGCCGGCAACCTGGCGCTGACGGTGGGCGCGCGTCCGGTCAGCGATTACGTGGCGGACGCCGCCGCGCAACTGCTGGACCGCGCCGCCTACCAGCGGGCGGTGCTGCCCGGCGAGCGGAGGTAGGCCATGTTGCGTCGTCTGCTGCCCCATCCCTGGCTGAGCCTGATCCTGATGCTGATGTGGCTGATGCTGGCACAGAGTGTGGCGCCGGGGCACTGGCTGCTGGGCGCGGCGCTGGGCTGGGCCATCGGCCGGCTGGCCGACCGCTGGCTGGTGCTGGGCGCGTTCCGCCTGTCGCGTCCGGACCTGATCCTGCGCCTGAGCTGCCATGTGCTGGTCGACATCGTCAAGGCCAACCTGGAAGTGGCGGTGATGGTGCTGGGACGCACCGCGCGGCTGCGCCCGGCATTTATCGTGGTGCCGCTCGATGTCGAGCATGAACTCGCCACCACCGCGCTGATCAGCATCGTCTCGCTCAGCCCCGGCACGCTGTGCGCCGAACTGAGCGACGACCGCCGCGCCTTGCTGGTCCATGTGCTGGACCTGGAGGAAGAGGCCGCGCTGGTCGCGCTGATCAAGTCGCGCTATGAAACCCCGCTCAAGGAGATCTTCCAATGCTTGCCATCGTGATTCCGGTCTGCCTGGCGATCCTGGGCCTGGCCTTCCTGCTGACGCTGGGCCGGCTGCTGCGCGGGCCCAGCCTGCCCGACCGCATCGTCGCGCTCGACACGCTCAACATCAACGCCATCGCGCTGATCGTGGTGCTGGGCATCAGCCTGGACTCGGCGGTGTTCTTCGAGGCCGCGCTGCTGATCGCGGTGATGGGCTTCGTTGCCACCGTGGCGCTGTCGAAGTACCTGCAGCGCGGCGATATCATCGAATACTAGGAGGCCGGCGCATGCTGCATCCCGTTGCCGAATTCATGGTCTGCGCGCTGCTGCTGGTGGGCAGCGTGTTTATGCTGGTTGGTGCCATCGGCCTGTTCCGGCTGCCGGATTTCTTCATGCGCCTGCATGGGCCGACCAAGTCGACCACGCTCGGCGTGGGCGGCGTGGTGCTGGCCTCGGTGGCGTATTTCAGCTTCCGCGGCGACGCCAGCCTGCATGAGCTGCTGGTGACCGCGTTCCTGTTCCTGACCGCGCCGATCAGTGCGCATATGCTGGCCAAGGCCGCGCTGCAGCGGCAACTGCCGGTAGACCCCCGCACGCGCGGCAGCGGCTGGATGCCGCGCATCCGCGATTGAGCGCAGCCCGCTTGCCGCCTATTTCTCCTCGATGCGCGCACGCAGCCGTTGCGCATCGAACGGGGCCTTGACCTTCTTGTCGTTATCGAAATAGCAGTAGATATCCCGATGCGCGGCGGCGCGGGCGCGTTTCGGCGAGATCCGCTGCGCGTCGGCGGGCTCGCCGCCATTGGCCCACTTGACCAGCCGCGCGGCCCAGCGGTCCAGCGCCGCGTCGGAATAGGCGCCGCCATACAGCGTCTCGGTGCCATGCAGGCGCAGGTACAGGAAATTGGTGGTGACGTCCTCGGCATAGGGCCAGTCGGCGACCGCATCCGAGATGACCAGCGCAACCCGGTGCCGGCGCAGCAAGGCCGGGAACTCGGGTGTGCAGAAGCTGGCGTGGCGGATTTCCACCGCATGCCGGATCGGGCGCCGGCGCCGGGTCTCGCACCACGGCTCCCTGACGTTGCGGTTGTGCTGCCGCGCCAGTTCGCGCGCGCTGTGCGTGTCGTGCGGGATCAGGGACAGAAAGCGCTCCATGCGCTCGGGATCGAAGCCGAAGTTGGGCGGAAACTGCCACAGCACCGGTCCCAGCTTTTCCTCCAGCGCCAGCACGCCGGAAGCAAAGAAGTTGGCCATCGCCGGCCGTGCCGAGTCGTCGCGAAAGCGCAGCATGTGGGTCAGGTAGCGCGGGCCCTTGACGCTGAATACGAAGCCGGGCGGCGTGGCCTCGTGCCAGGCGCGATAGCTAGTCGGCGTCTGCAGCGCGTAGTGCGAGCCGTTGATCTCGATGGTCTCGACCGCGCGCGACGCGTACTCCAGCTCGCGCCGTTGCGCCAGTCCCTCGGGATAGAACACGCCGCGCCAGCCGGCATAGCGCCAGCCTGAGATGCCGATCCGGATCATCTTGATGCCCTGGTCTGTACTTTTTGCAAGCGACGGCGCAACTTGCCCGCGTGCCGCCCCGGGCGCCCCTCACAGGCGAGGCGCCCATGCCAGCGCCGCAAGATCCGCGCCGTGGCCGATGCCCTCCGGTGCGCGCCTGGCCAGGCGTTGCGGAGGACACGGTTTACATTCCCCGCGATGTGACCTACACCCACTCAGGCAATCCTGGTGAGTTTGCGGCCAGGCAGGCAATGGGAGGACGGCGCCATGGACATGCAGCAGCACGACAAGGTCTTTGCCGGAGCGATTGCCGAGGTCTACGAGGCCCTGATGGTGCCGATGATCTTTGCACCCTATGCCGCAGACCTGGGGCGGCGCATCGCCGCGCTGGGACCGCGCCGGGTGCTGGAATTGGCCGCCGGCACCGGGGCACTGACGCGGGAGCTGGCCGAACGCCTGCCGCCGGACACCCTGGTGGTCGCCACCGACCTCAATGCACCGATGCTGGCGCGCGCGCAGGCCGCGGGCACTGCGCGCCCGGTGCAATGGCGCGAGGCCGACGCGATGCGGCTGCCGTTCGACGACGCCAGTTTCGACCTGGTCGCGTGCCAGTTCGGCGCGATGTTCTTCCCGGACAAGGGCAGGGCCTTCGCCGAGGCCCGCCGCGTGCTGGTGCCGGGCGGCACGCTGGTGTTCAACGTGTGGGACCGGATCGCGTTCAACGCCTTTGCCCGCGATATCACCGCGGCCTTGGCCACGCTGTTCCCCGAGGCGCCGCCCGATTTCATGGTGCGCGTCCCGCACGGTTACCACAGCCAGGCCGCCATCGAGCAGGACCTGCGCAGCGGCGGGTTCACGGCCGGCGCGGTATTCGAGACCGTCACCGAAACCAGTCATGCAGCCACCGCGCGCATCGCCGCCACGGCGTTCTGCCAGGGCACCCCGCTGCGCACCGAGCTGGAAGCGCGCGGGCCGGACGCCCTCGCGCGCGCGACCGGGCACTGCGAGCGGGCGCTGGTCCAGGCCTACGGCAACGGGTCGCTGGCGGGCCCGATGCAGGCCCATGTGGTCATGGTCGCCGCGCCCTGAAGCCAGGTCCCGCGCTTGTCACGGCCCGCCAGGAGGTGCGCAGATCGCCGCCTGCGCCGATACTGTGGTCACCGGCATCCGCCAGCTTCACGACGACCGCAACCTCGGGCACATGGCATGGACCCCTTGATCATTTCCGCATCGGTGGCATTGGGCATCGGACTGGCGATCGGACTGGAGCGCGAGCGCAGCCAGGCGGCCGACGGCGGCAGCGAAGCGCCGGCGGGGCTGCGCACCTTCGCGCTGGCCAGCCTGGCGGGCATGGCCAGCGCGGTGCTGTCGGCGGCGCTGGTGCTGCCCGTGATGCTGCTGGGCGCGGCGCTGCTGACGGCGGTCAGCTACCACCGCTCGGCCGGCCACGACAGCGGCCTGACCACGGAATTCGCGCTGCTGCTGACCTTGCTGCTGGGGGCGCTGGCGGCGAGCCATCCGGCGCTGGCGGCGGCGCTGGCCACGGTGGTGGTGCTGTTGCTGCACGGCAAGTCGTTCCTGCACCACCTTGCGCGGCGCGAGGTCACGCGCGAGGAAATGAGCCAGGCGCTGATCCTGGCCACCGCCGCGCTGATCGTCTGGCCGCTGCTGCCGGACCGCTACATGGGCCCGCTCGACGCCTGGAACCCGCACGCGATCTGGCTGGTGGTGCTGCTGGTGCTGCTGGCCGGCGCGGTCGGGCACGTCTGCGCGCGCGTGTTCGGCGAGCGCCTGGGGCTGCCGGTCTCGGGCCTGTTCGGCGGCTTCGTTTCCAGCACCGCCACCATTGCCGCGATGGCGGTGCTGTCGCGCCAGAGCGAAGCGCGCGTCCACGGTCGGGTGGCGGCGGCCTTGCTGTCGAGTGTGGCCACCTATGTGCAGATGCTGGTGCTGCTGGGCGCCACCAGCCTGTCCGCGCTGGCGGCGCTGGCGCTGCCGCTGGCCGCGGGGCTGGCGGTGATCGCCATCTTTGGCGGCATCTGGCTGTGGCGCTCGTGGCACGAGGCCCGCGGCGGCAGCGCGGGTGTGCCCGGCGGCGGGATCTTCGACTGGCGCGGCGCGGCGGTGTTCGCGCTGCTGTTTGCGGTGCTGCAACTGGTGGGCGCGGCCACGCAGGCATGGGCCGGCAATGAAGGGCTGCTGGCGCTTTCGGTGGGCGCCGGCTTTGCCGACGCGCATGCCGCGGCCACCTCGATCGGCGCCATGGTTGGCGCCGGCAAGCTTGGGCCGCCCGCCGCGGTATGGCCGGTGCTGGGCGCGTTGACGGCCAATTCCGTCAGCAAGATCGTCGCGTCGACGGCGGGCGGCGCGCGCTTTGCCGTACCGGTGGCGCTCGGGCTGGTGCTGTCGACCGGCGCGGCCTGGGCCGCGGCGTGGCTGCTGCGGCTGGGCTGAAGCCGGGCACCATGCGACCTGCAAATTCTGCAACGCGGGCGCGCAGCTTGCCTGTTGCGACCGCCGTACCGGCCGCGCTTGGGTGCCGGGCGGGCGCCGGCATGCGGCATCTCGCCGTGGAACGGAAGTTGCGTGATTCTCGCTTCCCGGCGCCGGCGGCCCGCTACGGAAAAGCGGAGCCGGCGGGCACGGGGGAACAAGTCCTCAGACCGACCGACGTGTCACGACAAGGAGTTGGAAATGAAACCAGGTTCGAGCGGCAAGACCGCAGGCAAGAGTTCAGGCAAAACCGCAGGCAAGACCGCAGGCAAGGCCGGCGCCGATAAAAAGAACCCGGGCGCGCGCATGGACCGCGAGGCCAGCGAGATCAAGAGCCGTAGCGCCGATCCGGGGCAAAGCAGCTATGGCGGCTTCCGCAACGAGGATCCGCGCCGCCAGCACCAGGCCGAAACCGGCAAGCCGAAAAAGCCCGCGCGCTAGCGCCGCAGGAAGCCGGCGATGGCTTCAGCGTAGCGGCGCACGACGGTCTTGCGCTGGTGGTCGGCCAGGAACAGGCGCAGGGCCGGCTCGCTGCGGCGCGTCTCGCCCGCGCAAATTGCGAGCATCGTTTCGCACAGCGAGTCTACCTCGGGCTCCACCAGCCAGCCGAAGCCATCGACGGCCTCCGGCAGCCCGCCGCGACGCGTGACGACGACCTCGCAGCCGGCCGCCAGGCCTTCCAGAGCCACGATGCCGAAGGGCTCGTAGCCGATCGACGGCACCACCAGGCAGGCGAGCTGCGCCAGCATGGCGGCCACAACCGCGGGCGGTTGCGCGCCGGCAAACATTACGGCCTCGCTGCACTCCAGGGTTGCCGCCAATGCCACCAGCAGCCTGTACTGCGGTCCGTCGCCAATTACCGTCAGGCGGGCTTCGGGCCGGATGGCGCGCAGTTTCGCGAAGCTGCGCAGCAGCAGGTCAACCCCTTTCTCGGTCACCAGCCGGCCGACAAAGGCAAAGCTGCCCGGCGGGCGCGCCGCGGCAGCGGACTGGAACAGGTCGTCGCGATAGCCGTTGTGAATCACCAGCGGCTGGCCTGGCAGCCATCCGGCCAGGTAGCGGCTAACGCAGATGTTGTCGTAGAAGCGCGCCATCCAGCGCTTGACGTTGCCGGCCGTGAAACGGCGCTTCTCGCCATAGTGGTCATAGGGACCATGATGCGTCAGCACGATGCGGCGCCGTAGCACGGTTGCCAGCAGCACGTCGTAGAAGGTCAGGCCGACGAACACCACCAGCGGGTGCCGCAGCATGGCGCGCGCCAGGTCGACATAGCCCGCCACGCGCCTGACCGGATAGCGGAACGCCGTCGCGTTATCCGCGGCCGCCGGCGTGCGCGTTGCCAGCTCGATCTGATAGCCGAGCTCGGTCAGGCCCTCCGCAAGATCGTCGGCAAAACGCTCCATGCCGCCCACTGAGGGGTGGAAGGGGGCGCTGAAGATCAACAGATCGGGCAGCGGCGGCGCGAGGTCCGCGGGCTCAGGCTGGCTCATCCTCTTTTGCACTCCATGGCTTGCACAGCACAGGCCCCGTTGGCGGGAGGCGACTTCGAGCATGCCGGCAGCCGGTGCGGCGTTCTGTGCGCTGGCGCACGGACGCCTGCGTCGGAACAGAGCGAAGGGGCTCTACGGTGGTGCCGCGCATGCGCCACGGCCATAGCCGTACTGTGAGCTGGAATGATGACCGACTTGGCGTCTATGGCGAGTTGATGGCCAGGAGCAGCCTGGACGGAGCGGGTCACGGTCATGACTATCAGGTCAATGTCGGCGCTCGCTTGCGGTGGTGAGCGCGGGTCGTTCGGCCGCACGTCTGGCGCAACCATCCCATGTGACTGCCGCCTTTGTTCTATCCGCGCCCATGGGCATCTGATGTACTGGCAAGCAACGTCGCCGCTGCCCCAAGCCGATGCGCAAGGCCGGGTTGGGCGGTTCGACGGACAACGGCCGATACCCGTGCCGCCAAACATTGCTTACTGGGCGCAACGCGATGACGAAAGCTCCCCCACCGTGGCAGTCCACGCCACTGCATGCGCAGCACCTGCTGCTGCGCGCCCGCATGGGCGACGTCGACGGCTGGAAGCTGCCGCTCGCCTACGGATCCCAGATCGAAGAGCACCACGCCGTGCGCAAGGATGCGGGCATGTTCGACCTGTCGCACCTGTGCGTGGCGGACCTGCTGGGCCCGGACGCGCGCATGCTGCTTGGCGGACTGCTGGCGAATGATGTCGGCAAGCTGAAGACGCCGGGCAAGGCGCTGTATAGCTGCATGCTCGACACTTCAGCAGGCGTGATCGACGACCTCGTGGTCTACTATCTCGGGCCGCAGCATTACCGCGCCGTGCTGAACGCTTGCACCGCCGTCGGCGACCTCGCCTGGATCCGCGCAAGGATCCATGAGGCCAGGGCCGAAGTGACCGTGGCGCCGAGGCGGCCGGATTGCGTCGCGGCAGGCGCCGAGCCGCTGGCGGTGATTTCCGTGCAGGGCCCGAGGGCCCGCGAAAAAGTCATCCGGGCAATTCCGGCCGCCCGCCACGCCGAAACGCTGAAGCCGTTCAATTCCGTCCTCGTGCGCGACGAGGAAGCCGGCGAGCTGATGGTGGCGACGACCGGCAAGACCGGCGAGGACGGTTTCGAACTGATGGTGCCAGCCAGGCTTGCGGGCCGCATCTGGGACCAGCTGCACGCGGCAGGCATCGTTGCCGCGGGCCACGACGCCTGGGATACGCTGCGGCTAGAGGCGGGCGTGCATCGGCATGGGCACGACATGGACGTGCATACCTCGCCTCTCGATGCCGGCCTGGGCTGGAGCGTGGATCTCGATTCCGGGCGGGATTTCGTCGGCAGGGCGGCCGTGCGTGCGCGTGGGCAGACGCAGCAGTTCGTCGGACTCGCGCTGGAAGGCAGCGGCGCGGTTCCGCCGGCGCATAGCACGGTGACCAGCGAGGCGGGCGCGATGATCGGCAGGGTCACCAGCGCCACCTATAGTCCGACGCTGGGGTTCGCTATCGCGCTGGCGCGCGTGGCGCCCGGGGTCGGGATCGGCGCGCACGTGGAGGTGGAGGTCTACCGGAACCGGATCGCGGCCAAAGTCGTGCGCACGCCGTTCGTGCGGGGCGCAAGCTGATGGCGCAGCGCGGCGGCTAGCAGCAGTGCGCGCCAGGCCGGGCGAATCCTGAAAGCCATCACGCGCTCGCGAGGTAACCATGTCTGAACTCCTGCCCGTCGGCCGCTGGGTCGACCAATCCGTCCATTACCTGCTCGACCACGACGCCGCGACCTTCGACGCCATCGGCCGCGCCATCGGCGGCCTCGCGGAGCTGATCGAGCGGGGCCTGCAGGCCGTGCCGATGTGGCTGATGATGGCGATCTTCATCGGCATCGGGCTCTGGCGCGTGGGCTGGCGCTTCGCGCTCTTCACCGCGGCGTCGCTGTTCGTGATCTTCGCCACCGGCTTCTGGGACCAGACCATCATCACGCTGGGGCTGACGCTGTCGTCGACCATCATCAGCCTGCTGCTCGGGGTGCCGCTCGGCATCTGGGCGGCCCGGAACCGGCTGGTCGCCGCCGCCGTGCGCCCGGTGCTCGACCTGATGCAGACCATGCCCGCGTTCGTCTACCTGATCCCGGCCGCGATGCTGTTCGGCCTCGGCCGCGTGCCCGGCATCTTGGCCACGGTGATCTTTGCCATGCCGCCCGCGGTCCGGCTGACCTGCCTTGGCATCCGGCAGGTCAACATGGAGATCGTCGAAGCCGGCCATGCCTTCGGCTGCACGCCGTGGCAGCTGCTGTACAAGGTGCAGTTCCCGAACACGCTGCCGTCGATCATGCAGGGGGTGAACCAGACCATCATGATGGCCTTGTCGATGGTGATCATCGCCTCGATGGTCGGCGCCGGCGGCCTGGGCAACGAGGTGCTTGCCAGCATCCAGCGGCTCGATATCGGCCTGGGCTTCGAAAGCGGTCTCTCGGTGGTGCTGCTGGCGATCATGCTCGATCGCATCACCGAGAGCTTCGGCCGTGCGCCGGGCGAGGCGAGGGCGCCGCTGTTCTCGGGACTCAGGCAGTTGTTCGGCGCCAAGACCGCCACGGCGCAAGCCTGATCCGCTGCCAGCCGGCATCCTCCGGGACCTCGACCTCAGGGACGTTGCAGCCGTGCCAACCGACAGCATTTCCGCGCCAATGCCGTCCCACGAGTCCGCCGCGCCCGCCGCAGCGCTGGCGCCACTCGCGCATTTCGGCTTCCTGACCCTGCCGGACTTCTCGATGATCGCGTTTTCCAGTGCGGTCGAAGTGCTGCGCATGGCCAACTATCTGGGGCGTGCCGAGCATTACACGTGGTCGATCTATTCGCCCGACGGCGAACCGGTGCAGGCGAGCAACGGCATCGTGGTCCGGCCCACCGGCGCGCTCGACGACGCCGCGCTGCCGGACGTCATCATCGTCTGCGGCGGCATCCGCATCCGCGATGCCGTGGACGAGCGCCTGCGCGCCATGCTGGCAAGGCTGGCCGCGCTGGCCATGCCGCTGGGCGCGATCTGCACCGGCGCCTACGCGCTGATGGCGAGCGCGCTGCTGGACGGCTACCGCTGCGCGGTGCATTGGGAAAGCCGGGCGGCGCTGCATGAAGAGTTTCCGCTCGTGCATTTCGCCGACGAGCTCTTTGTCATCGACCGCGACCGGCTGACCTGCACGGGCGGCACGGCGCCCATCGACATGATGCTGCACCTCGTCGGCCTGCGCTTCGGCCGGCAGCTGGCCGCGCAGGTCTCCGAGCAGTTCATACTGGAGCGCATACGTGGCGCCACCGATGCGCAGCCGGTCCCGGTCAATGCGCGCGTCGGGCTGTCGCGGGCCGAGCTGGTCGAGGTGGTGCGGCTGATGGAGGCGAATATCGAGGAACCGCTGTCGCTCGACGAACTGGCGCGGCTGGTGCGGCTGTCGCAGCGGCACTTGCAGCGCATGTTCAAGTTCTATCTGAACGTGTCGCCGACCCATTACTATCTGACCCTGCGCCTGAAGCGCGCGCGCGACATGCTGCGCACCACCAATGCGTCGATCGCCCAGGTGACGGCGGTGTGCGGCTTTCAGTCGCCGTGCCATTTCAGCAAGGCATACCGGGCGCAATTCGGGCATGCGCCCAGCCATGAACGCCGGCAGGCGGGATAATTTCGTCGTTAGAATCGGGCAGGGCGCATGCACCCGCCTGCAGGCGGCATCCACGCACTCTGCCGCGAAAAGGAACCAATGACCGACTTTGCCAGAAGGCTGCTGGTTGCAGGCCTCAACGCCATGCTGCTGGCCCTCGCATGCACGCATGCCCGTGCGCAGCAGGTGGTCAGGATCGGCGTGTCGGCGCCGCTAACCGGGCTCAACGCCGCCAATGGCAAGGACATCGAGAACGGTGTCCGCCTTGCGGTAGAGGAAGCCAATGCGCGGCCTATCCGGCTCGACGGACATGCCGTGCGTGTCGAACTTGCCACCGGCGATGACCAGAGCGACCCGCGCATCGGCGTCCAGGTCGCGCAGAAACTGGTGGACGATGGGGTCGCCGCCGTGATCGGGTACTACAACTCGGGCGTCGCACTACCGGCCGGGCCGGTCTTCGCCCGCGCCGGGATCCCGGTGATCCATCCGGCGGCGACCAATCCGGCCATCACGCGGCAGGGCCTGGGAACGGTCTTCCGCGTCATTCCAACCGACGCGCAAAACTCGGGCAACGCGGGCAAGTACGTGGTCAAGGCGATGCAGGCCCACCGCATTGCCGTGATGGATGACCGCACCGCGTTCGGCCATGGCGCGGTCGACGAGTTCAAGAAGGCCGTGGTCGCCGCTGGCGGGAAGATCGCGATCGCGGAATATGCCAGCGACAAGACCGTCGAATTCAGCGCCCAGCTCACCAACATCCGCGCCGCCAACGCCGACGTGCTGTTCTTCGCCGGACTCGACAATCAGGCGGCACTGGTGACGAAGCGCATGCGCGAACTCGGCAT
>JABFVP010000566.1 GCA_013362725.1 Cupriavidus sp. | reverse complement strand
AGGCGGCGGGTTGCGCGCGTCCGGGCCTCGTTGCATGCGGCTGCGTAAGCCTTTTTCTCGCCAATCCTGCTCTTTGCAGGGCTTGCTCCCATGCACGCAGAATTGGGTACGCTTTGCGCGCTCGTCTGCCGGGCCTGCCGGGAAGTGTCGAAAACGGACACGCAGAATCGGGTACGCTTCACCAGTCATGCGCTGCCGCTTGTGTACTCCCTCTCCCGCTTGCGGGAGAGCATTGGGGAGAGGGCCGGCGGCTCAACGAAGTGCCAAGGCCTCGTGCTTGCCACGCTCCGGCCCCTCTCCCGCAAGCGGGAGAGGGGAGCAAACCGGCAGCCCGTCTGCGTCTCCACAGAGCCAAACGCGCAAAACAAAAACGCCCTCCATCCGGAGGGCGTCTCGCCAGCTGCGGGATACCGGCGCCTACTTGACCGTACCGTAGAACACCAGCTTCAGCGGCGTATTGTCGGCGACCGCGGTGCAGGTCGCGGTGATGGTGAAGTCGCCGGGCCCGGTGCCGCTGGCGCGCACCTGGTTGGGCAGCATCACCATGCTCGGGCTCAGCGACACCGGACCGGTGCTGGACCATGCCCAGTCCTTGCACGCGGTGAACTGCGCATCCTCGCCCAGGTGCTTCATGCGCGCGGTCACCTCGGTCGGCATCGGCGCGAGCAGCAGCAGCGTTATCGGATCCTGGTTGTCGCCCACCAGTGCCCATAGCGGGTTTTCCGTCACCGTCAGGGTGGCGCTGCGCCGCTCGCCAAGCTTGCTGCTGACCGCGGTCACCGTCAGGCTGCCCTGCACCGGACCGGTGTCGCCAGCCAGGCTGGTGCGCACCGTGGCGTCATGCGTACCCGCGGCTTCCGTCGCGGACAGCGTCGCCGAGCTTGCCGTGTAGCTCCAGGCGCCGTCGAAGTCCGCGGTCACGTCCTGGCCGTCGTGGCGCAGCACGCGCGCGGTGAAGGTGTCGGGACGATTGCTGAACACCTGCAGCGCGTTGACCTCGCGCCCGCCCTTGGTGGTCACCACGCGATAGGCCGCGGCGCCGTTCTTCTGCACCGTCACCGCGATCACGCCGGCGAGCGCATGTCCGTCAGGCGCGGTCACCGACACCGAGACGCTGGCGGTGGCCGCGGTCGTCGGCGAGCCGTTGCTGGCCTTCAGCGTGGCGCTGTTCTGGCTGGCCGTGACCTGGACCGCGGTGCCGCTGCTGGACCAGGCCCAGTTGGAGACGCTGGCCGACACATCGCTGCCGTTGCTGTCGAGCAGCGTCACCTTGAGCGGCAGCTCCTGGCCGTCGCTCATCGACAGGCTGGTGGCGGGCATCGACAGCGTGTAGCTCGGCGCCGACGCCGGCACCACGGTGATGGTGGCCGTTTGCGCGGGCAGCTGCACGGTGGTGTTGTCGGTGCCCCGGACCGTGGCCACCACCTGTACGGTGGTGGTGCCCGGCGCCACGCCCCTGACCACGGCGCTGCCCGGCGTGCCGGCGCCCGGCGCCACGGTGGCGACGGCGCTGTCGGTGCTGGTCCAGTCGATGGTGGTGTTGCCCGATACGTCGAGGCCGTTGCTGTCCACGGCCAGCGCGCTGATGGTCAGCGTGCGGCCGACACCGACCTCGCCCGAGGTCACGCTCATCTTCGCGGTATAGGTCAGCGGCGTGGTGGTGCCGCCCGATGCCGGCGCGGCGGGCGCGCTGCTGCCACCGCCGCCGCCGCATGCCGCCAGCAACAAGGCCGCGGCCGAACCCGCCAGCCAGGATGTCCACGTTCTCAGTCTCATGATTGTTCCCCCCGGTCGTTTTTTCCCGCGCTATCAGACTAGGCACAATGTGGCCCGCGCAATACCAGCCAGAGGACTGAGGTGCAGCGCACAGAACCTCGCCGCGAGTCATCCATTCAGCGAGGCACCTCGCCATTCGGCCGAGGGAAAACAGGGCCCGCCAGGCCCCTGCCGCAGCCGGCCCCCACCGTTTGGCGCAGCCCGTTTCCACGATCGCCTGATCGGGCCACGACGGACTGCCGCGCACGACGGCACGTGCGCAAGGCTTGACCGGATCGAGACATGTCGACTAACCTTGCCCGTTCCTATGGACCCGCGCTGCATGCGCACCCACCGGAGCGGCCGCGGCCCTCCCACTCCAGCCACGATGAACCGTTACACCAGCACTCCCTGCCAGGCTGCCGATGCGTTGCGCATCGCTGCCCGCGCACGCGTGCTGGCTGCCCTGGCATCGGGCCGCGCCCGGCGCGCTTCCTCGCTACTGCTAAGCCTACCGATCGGTTGCCGGGCCTAGGGCCCCGTGGCAGTTCGGCAGCCTTGCGCCACCCTTTTCCCGTTTTTCGATTTTTCATCTTCCCTTGCGAGGAAGGAGACCCCGTATGCTCGTCAATCCCGCCACCAAGTACCGCCCCGCCGCCACCGTCGACCTTGCTGACCGCACCTGGCCCGGCCGCACCATCACGCGCGCGCCGCGCTGGATGAGCACCGACCTGCGCGACGGCAACCAGGCCCTGATCGAGCCAATGAACCGGGCGCGCAAGCTGCGCTTGTTCGAACAGCTGGTGAAGATCGGCCTGAAGGAAATCGAAGTCGCGTTCCCCGCCGCGTCGCAGACCGACTTCGACTTCGTGCGCATGCTGATCGAAGAACGGCGCATCCCCGACGACGTCACCATCGTCGTGCTGACGCAGTCGCGCGAAGACCTGATCCGCCGCACCGTCGAAGCCGTGCGCGGCGCGGCACGCGCCGTCGTGCACCTGTACAACCCGATCGCACCGGCGTGGCGGCGCATCGTCTTCAATGCCTCGCGCGACGAGATCAAGGAAGTCGCGATATCGGGCACGCGCCTGATCAAGGCGCTGACCGATGCCATGCCCGAGACCGCCTGGACCTACGAGTATTCGCCCGAGACCTTCAGCCTGGCCGAGCTCGATTTCTCGCTGGAAGTCAGCGACGCGGTCTCGGCCGCGTGGCAGGCCGGCCCGGGCCGCCCGATGATCCTGAACCTGCCGACCACGGTGGAATGCAGCACGCCCAACGTGTTCGCCGACCAGATCGAATGGATGCACCGCCGCCTCGCGCGGCGCGAGCATATTGCCCTGTCCGTGCACCCGCACAACGACCGCGGCACCGCGGTGGCGGCGGCGGAGCTGGCCTTGATGGCGGGCGCCGACCGCGTCGAGGGCTGCCTGTTCGGCAACGGCGAGCGCACCGGCAACGTCGACCTGGTGACGCTGGCGCTGAACCTCTATACGCAGGGCGTGGCGCCGCAGCTGGATTTCTCCGACATCGATGCGGTGCGCCAGTGCGTGGAGCACTGCAACCAGCTGCCGGTGCATCCGCGCCATCCGTATGTGGGCGACCTGGTGTTCACGGCGTTCTCGGGGTCGCACCAGGATGCGATCCGCAAGGGCTTCGCGCAGCAGCAGCCGGACGCGATCTGGGAAGTGCCCTACCTGCCGATCGATCCGGCCGACCTGGGCCGCAGCTACGACGCGGTGATCCGCGTCAACAGCCAGTCCGGCAAGGGCGGCATGGCGTATCTGCTGGAACAGGTGCATGGCCTCTACCTGCCGCGCCGCCTGCAGATCGAGTTCAGCCGCGCGGTACAGGCCATGACCGACGACACCGGGCTGGAAGCGAGCGCAGACGACCTGTATGGCCTGTTCCAGCGCGAGTACCTGACGCGCGAGGCGCCGCTGCGCTATGTCTCGCACCAGCTGGCAAGCGACAGTACCGGCGCCACCGTGATCACGGTGCAGATGGAGCGCGACGGCCAGCCCTGCAGCGTGCGCGGCAGCGGCAACGGTCCCATCGACGCCTTCATCGATGCACTGGATCTGCCGGTACGCGTAATGGACTACCACGAGCATGCGATGAACGCCGGCGCCGATGCGCGCGCCGCGTGCTATGTCGAAGTCCGCGTGGGCGATTCGCCGACCGGGTTCGGCGCGGGCATCGACGCCAACCTCGTCACGGCTTCGTTGCGTGCGGTGCTGTCGGGCGTGAACCGGCACCTGCAGGCGGGCTTTGCTGCCGGCGCTCACGCCACGGCCAGCGCCGCCGTGGCCTGATGCCTGAGGTGCAGCGTTTCGCAAGAAAACCGGTGTGCCCCGCCCCCACGGGGCACACCCGGAAAGACGCCCTTGCGGACGCCCACGACATGCCTGGTGCCGATCCGGACACGCGTTGCGCGTGCGATCTTTCGCACAGCGTAAGCGGCCGCATCGGGCCGCGCCACGAATCATTTCGCATGTTGTTAGAAGCAATGTCCGAGGATGCGTAGTCGTGGCAGCGTTGTCGCGCGATCACGACGCCGCGCGCGCCATTTGGTTCCGCTTGTTTTGTGTCAAGGCTCCCGCCGGCCTGCTCGGCCACACTGGGCGCGCCTTCGATAACAAACCAAGCAGACCCATGAAAACATTGTCTCTTCGCACCGCCACCTGTTCGGCCATCGCCGCCTGCGCCATGCTCGGCGCCTTCGCCACGCCCGCGGCCGCCGCGGACGACGTCCAGGGCAACTGGATGGTGCGGCTGCGCGGCACCTACCTCGACATGGCCAACAGTTCCGATCCCGTCGGCGGCATCGGTCCGTCGGACCGCATCACGGTCAACAACAAGTGGATCCCGGAACTCGACGTCACCTACTTCTTCACGCCGAACCTTGCCGCGGAACTGGTGCTGACGGTACCGCAGAAGCAGAACGTCTACCTCGACGGCAACAAGATCGGCACCTTCAAGCACCTGCCGCCGACGCTGCTGGTGCAGTACCACTTCATTCCCAACGGCACCTTCCGCCCGTATGTCGGCGCGGGCCTGAACTTCACCCGCATCTGGGGCGAGAATCTCGCCAACAACTCACTGCAGCTGGATAGCTGGAGCGTAGGCCCGGCGCTGCAGATCGGCATGGATTACAAGCTGACCAGGAACTGGTTCCTGAATGCCGACATCAAGAAGATCTGGCTGTCGAGCGACGTGAAGGCGGGGGACGTCAAGGTCTCCAAGGTCAGCCTGGATCCGTGGCTGTTCAGCTTTGGCGTGGGGTATCGGTTCTGACCTGCCGCGCGACAAAAAAA
>JABFVP010000475.1 GCA_013362725.1 Cupriavidus sp. | reverse complement strand
CTGGCGGTGGTATCGCTGGCGCGCTTCTACAAGATCCTGCCCGACGAGATCGTGGCCGTGCATGACGAGATGGACCTGCCCGCCGGCGCCGCCAAGCTCAAGCGCGGCGGCGGCGCGGGCGGCCACAACGGGCTGAAGGACATCTCGGCCCACCTGGGCACGCAGGACTACTGGCGCCTGCGCCTGGGCGTCGGCCATCCGCGCAATGCGCCAGGCGGTGCCGGCGCGGGCCGCGAGGACGTGGTCAACTTCGTGCTCAAGCCACCGCGGCGCGAGGAGCAGGAAGCCATCGATGCCGCGATCGACCGCTGCATCGAGCCGCTCGGCTTGCTGGCCCGGGGCGATGCCGAGCGCGCCATGGCGCAGCTGCATACCGCGCGCTGAGCGCCGCACGCCAGCCAGCATATTCCTGCGACAGCAGCATGAACACGGGCCGCATCCGCGGCCCGTCGTCGTTTGGGCGCACCGGTCTGCAGTTGCAGACATGCTGTCATCAAAGTGCCATGGGCACCACCTACATTGCGGGGTTTCCAATCGCGTCGGCATCGCATGGTTGCCGATGCGGATGACATCCCACAGGAGGAAAGCCCATGTCGTACCTGACCGACGAAGCGCGCGCCGCAAGCCGCGCCGCCAAGCCCGACGTTGACGTGCCCGGCCAGATGCTCGAGGACATCGTCGCCGCCAACCCGGCCCGCCGCCGGGTGCTGCGCGGCGGACTCGGCCTGTCGCTGGTGTCGGCATTCGGCAGCGGCCTGCTGGCCGCCTGCGGCGGCGATGACGATCCCGCTACGGCTCCGGTGCCTGAAGCGGCGCCCAACCCGGCCCCCGCTCCCACCCCGGCACCGTCCCCGGCCGCACCGAGCTACGAGGTCACCTTCGAGCCGATCGCCAAGTCCACCGCCGATACCGTGGTGGTGCCCAATGGCTACAGCGTCGACGTGCTGTTCTCCGCCGGCGACCCGGTCGAAGCCGGCGCAACCGGCTATGCCGGCGCCTTCCAGTCATCGGCCGAGACCGAGCGCCAGGCCGGCGGCAACCACGACGGCATGCACTACTTCGCGCTGCCTGGCGTCGATCCGCAGAAGGGCGGCCTGCTGGCGATCAACCATGAGCTGCCGGACTACAACATCCTGTTCCCGACCGCATACAACGCCGCCGCCGCGAGCCCGGAACAAAAGCGCATCGCCCTGTCGGCGGTCGGCATTTCCGTGATCGAAGTGGAACTGGCCGCCAGCGGCAAGTGGCAGGTCAAGCGTGACTCGATCTACAACAAGCGCTACACCGGCAACACGCTGTACCGCGTCGGCGGCCCGGCCGCATCGGTGGTCGGCGCAACCGTGGTCGGCATGCTCAACAACTGCTCGAGCGGCCATACCCCGTGGGGCACCTACCTGACCTGCGAGGAAAGCACCGATAACTACATCGACCCGAGCCAGGCCGAAAACGGCTACGGTTGGGTGGTGGAAATCGACCCGTACGGCACGCTGGGCGCGCCGGCCAAACGCACCGCGATGGGCCGCTTCGACCACGAGAACGTCGCCTACATCGCCGATGCCAACAACAACGTTGCCTTCTACATGGGCGACGACGGCACCCCGGGCTGCATTTACAAGTTCGTGCCGAGCAAGACGTTCGATCCGAACAACCGCGCCGCCAACGCCAACCTGCTGGACACCGGCACGCTGTATGTGGCGAAGTTCAATGCCGATGGCAGCGGCCAGTGGATCGAGCTGGCGCAGGGCAAGAACGGCCTGACCGTCGGCGCCTCGGATCCGGGCAACTGGACCCAGTCGGCGGTGTCGCCGGCGCCGACCACGGTCGACTTCGCCACCCAGGCAGACGTGCTGATCAACACCAAGTCGGCCGCGCGCGTGGCCGGCGGCACGCTGATGGACCGCCCCGAGTGGATCACCGCCGCGCCGGACAACACGCTCTACTGCACGCTGACCAACAACAGCGGCCGCCAGCAGACCGACGCCGCCAACCCGCGCAAGAACAACCTGCACGGCCATATCGTCAAGTGGAATGAAGCCGGCAAGTCGCCGCTGGCCACGTCCTTCACCTGGAGCATCCTGCTGCAGGCCGGCGACCCGTCGCTGGCCACCGACAACCTGAAGGGCAACATCAACGGCGACACCTTCTCCAGCCCGGACGGCCTGCGCGTCGATCCCAAGGGCCGCCTGTGGGTGCAGACCGATTCGAGCACCAGCGCCACCTACACCGGCACCTTCGGCAACAACAGCATGTACTACATCTCGCCGACGGGCCAGTCGAAGCGCTTCCTGGCGGGTCCGACCGGTTGCGAGATCACCGGCATCGCCTACACGCCGGACCTGACCACCTGCTTCATCAACATCCAGCACCCGACCGGCAAGTGGCCGGACGCCGCCAAGCCACCGCGCTCGTCCACCATCGTGGTGCGCCGTGCCGACGGCAAGCCGATCGGTGCCTGAGCAGTGCAGTAGGCAGTAACCGTAGCAATTGGGGAAAGGTTAAGCCCCCGTCACCTTGCGGTGCCGGGGGCTTTTTTCGCAATGCTGAAGCCAGGGTAAGGGGCTAATAGCGAGCGTTATCAGGCCGCGTGCCGCGCTGCGGTGAGCAGCCGGTACCGCTGCATCAGGACCTCATGGGTCTCGACGCGGTTGGGGTCCTTGGGAATGCACGCGACGGGGCAGACCTGCTGGCATTGCGGCTCGTCGAAGTGCCCGACGCACTCGGTGCACTTGTTGGGGTCGATTTCATAGATCTCGGGCCCCATCGAAATGGCTTCGTTCGGGCACTCGGGTTCACAAACGTCGCAGTTGATGCAGTCGTCGGTGATCATCAGCGCCATGGTGTTTCCTTCCTGCGGACACGCCCGCGCCCGACTGGCCGCGGTCTGACGTGTCTGAAGCCGTATTTTATTCCGGTTTGGCGATTTTCTCTTGCAGCCAGCGTTCCACCGACGGGAACACGAACTTGCTGACGTCGCCGCCCAGCACCGCGATCTCGCGCACGAAGGTGCCGGAGATGAACTGGTACTGATCGGACGGGGTCAGGAACATGGTCTCCACGTCGGGCAGCAGGTAGCGGTTCATGCCCGCCATCTGGAACTCGTACTCGAAGTCGGACACCGCGCGCAGACCACGCACTATCACGCGCGCATTGTTCTTGCGGACAAAGTCCTTGAGCAGTCCGGAAAAGCCCTCGACGCGCACGTTGGGATAGTGCCCGAGCACTTCGCGGGCAATGCTGATGCGCTCTTCGAGCGAAAAGAACGGGCGCTTGTTGGGGCTGTGCGCCACGCCGACCACCAGTTCGTCGAAGATATTCGACGCACGGCGGACCAGATCCTCGTGTCCCCGGGTCATTGGATCGAAGGTGCCGGGATAGACCGCGCTGACCATACTTCCTCCTTGATCTGCCCGCTGCCGGCCGTGGAAGGGCCGCCTCTTGCGCCGGCCGGGCCGGCGTGGGTGCTGCGTCGCGAGCGTTGTGACAGCGGCGTAGTGTAACCCTAAATGCCCCGCTTGGAAGTCGCCGCAGGCACCGTTTTGCGGCAGTGCACCCAAGAACCGGTTCGGCAATCAGGAAGGGGCCCTTCCCCGTTCCGGAACCGCCGCGCCGTGGACCTGGCGGATCAGCCGGCGCCGTTGCCCGGCACGCGGTGCTGCAGCAGGTGGAAATGCACCGCTCCGGCGCGCGCGTGCCGCACGATCTCGAGCGCGGCCGGCACCGGCGCATCGGCGCCGGTCAGCGGGTGGTCGGTCTCGACATAGACCGCCCCGCCCGGCCGCGACAGCCGCGCCGCGTGCGCCAGCGACGGGGCGATCCAGTCCTCGGCGAACGGTGGGTCCAGGAACACCACGTCGAAGCTGGCATCGGGCAGCTGCGCGGCAATGGCGAAGGCGTCGCCTTGCAGCACGCGCACCTGCCCGGCATCGAGCCGGGTCACGTTGTCGCGCAATTGCCTGGCCACGCGCGCATTGGACTCGACCAGCGTCACCACGGCCGCGCCGCGCGAGGCGGCCTCGAAGCCGAGCGCGCCGGAGCCGGCAAACAGGTCCAGGCATTCCAGCCCGGACAGGTCCTGGCCCAGCCAGTTGAAGAGGGTCTCGCGCACGCGGTCGGGGGTCGGCCGCAGGCCCTGGGCGTCAGGCACCGGCAGCAGCGTGCGCTTCCAGCGTCCGCCGATGATGCGGACCTGCGCGGGTGCCTGGCGCGGCACGGGAGAGACGGTAGATCGCCCGCGAGGCGCGGGCGAGGGCAAGCGGGAACGCGAATTCATGCCGTGATTGTAGAGCCTGCGGCAGGCTTCGCCGCAGGCGATGCCGCCGTCCCCGCCGACATCATCGCCAACATCACTGCCGCGAAGCCGTGGGCGCGCTGCCCACCGGCCCGCCGACGATCACCGTGGCCATGTTGTCCGGGTGCACGTGGCGCTGGAACGCCGCCCTGACCTGTTCACGCGTGACCTTGCCGATCTGCGCGGTCCAGGTATCGAGGTAATCGAGCGGCAGCCCGTACCAGCCGATATTGGCGACGTTGGTCAGCAGCTTGCGGTTGTTGTCGATGCGCAGCGGGAAGCCGTTGATCAGGTTGTCCTTGGCCGCGCGCAGCTCCTTCTCGCTCGGGCCCTCGGCGACAAAGCGCGCCAGCACCTGGCGCACCAGCGCCAGCGCCTCGTCGGTCTGGGCCTTCTTGGTCTGCAGGCTGATGCCGAACGGCCCCGGCTGCTTGGACGGCGCGAAGTAGCTGTCCACGCCGTAGGTCAGGCCGCGCTTCTCTCGCACTTCGTCGGTCAGCCGCGAGCTGAAGCCGCCGCCGCCGAGCACGTAGTTGCCCACCAGCAGCGCGAAATAGTCGGGGTCGCCGCGCGCGATCGCCGGCTGGCCCAGCGCCACGCTGGACTGCTGCGCCGGGTGCGGCAGGCGCTGCTCGCTCGGCGTGATCTTGAGCCGCACCTGCGGCAGCGCGGGCGCGGCACGGCCGGGCGGCAGCCCGCGCGTCAGCTGCTCGGCGATGGCCTCGGCCTGCTTGCGGTCGACCGCGCCGATCAGCGTCACCTCCGCGCGCTGCGCGCCGTAGGTGTCGCGCCTGTCGCCGCGG
>JABFVP010000330.1 GCA_013362725.1 Cupriavidus sp. | reverse complement strand
GGCGGGCCGCAGCCGGGTCTCGGTGTACCGCCGCGACGAGAGCGACGCGCGCCGCCACCATCGCGAGCTGGAAGTGGCCGCCGGCATCCACTCGGCGCTCGAGGCCAACCGCTTCCGCCTGTTCGCGCAGGAGATCCGCGCGCTGCAGCCGGAACACAATCAGGATGGCAGCGCCCATCGCCATATCGAGATCCTGGTGCGCATGGTCGACGAGCACGGCGAGCTGATCCTGCCGGGTGCCTTCATTCCGGCCGCCGAGCGCTACGACCTGATGGGCCATGTCGACCGCTGGGTCATCCGCAACGTGCTGCGCGGCTACGGCGAACGGCTGGGGGCGGTGCCGGGGCTGTCGGTGTCGATCAACCTGTCGGCCAACTCGCTGGGCGAGCCCTTCCTGCTGCCGTTCCTGCATGCCGAACTGGAAGCCAGCGCCCTGCCCGCCAGCCGCATCCGGCTGGAGATCACCGAGACCGCGCTGATCAACAACATGGCCGCGGCCAACCGCCTGGTGGCGGAGATGCGGCGCGCCGGCTGCACCGTGTCGCTGGACGACTTCGGCTCGGGCCTGTCGTCGTTCGCCTACCTGAAGCAGTTCCCGGTGGACTTCCTCAAGATCGACGGCAGCTTTATCCGGCAGCTGGCCGACAACGCGGTGGACCGCGAGATCGTCAGCTCGATCAACGACATCGGGCACCGGCTGGGCGTGCGCACGGTGGCGGAGTGGGTCGAGGACGAACGCACCCTCGATGCGCTGCGCGCGATCGGCGTCGATTACGCGCAGGGCTATGCGATCGGGCGGCCGGTGGCGCTGGACGTGTTCCTGGCCGGCTACGCACAGCGCAACGCGCAGGCATCCTAGCCCCGCTGGCCTGTCCACGCAGCGGCCGTGATACATTCGGCGCCTGTCCGCGTGGCCACCTGGCCGAAACCAAGGGGAACCCGTTGTCGCTCGTGTCCGACCCGATGCCGGCGCCGCTGTATGCGCGCGTCAAGCAGCACATCAGCAGCCGGATTGCTGACGGCAGCTGGCCGCCCCATCACCGCGTGCCGTCCGAGACCGAGCTGGTCGAGGCGCTCGGCGTCAGCCGCATGACCGTGCACCGCGCGCTGCGCGAGCTGACCGCCGAGGGCATGCTGGTGCGGCTGCAGGGGGTCGGCACCTTCGTCGCCGAGCCCAAGCGGCGCACCGCGCTGTATGCGGTCAACAATATCGCCGACGACATCGCCGCGCGCGGGCACCGCCATCGCGCCCGCGTGGTCAGCCTGGAAGCCGAGCGCGCCGGGCCGGCGCAGGCCGCGGCGCTGGAGGTCGCGCTGGACGCGCGCGTGTTCCATTCGGTGATAGTCCACTACGAGGACGACGTCGCCATCCAGCTGGAAGACCGCTATGTCAATGCCGTGGTCGCCCCGGACTACCTGGCGCAGGACTTCAGCAGCGAAACCCCTTACCAGTACCTGTCGCGCATCGCGCCGCTGACCGAGGGCGAGCACGTGGTCGAGGCCGTGCTGGCGCTGCCGGAAGAATGCGAGCTGCTCGCCATCGAGCGCGGCGAGCCGTGCCTGCTGATCCGCCGCCGTACCTGGAGCGCCGGGCGCGTGGTGACGTCGGTGCGGCTGGTGCATCCGGGTTCGCTGCATCGGCTGGAAGGCCGGTTCACGTCCTAGGCCTTGCAGCGCCCCGCATCGGGCCACCCTTGGCGTCACCACGACAGCCGCCGCGCCTCAGCCAAGTTCCGGCTGCGTCGCTGCGAAGCTCGGCCGCTCGCGCATCGCCGCGTGCGCGCGCCGCACGTTCGGGCACTTTTCCAGCAAAGCTGCCCCCTCGGGGAACATGCCCACATAGGCGATGATCGGCGCCAGCAACAGGTCCGCCATCGACAGCGTCGCGCCAACCAGGTAGTTGCGGTCGCCGTACACCTGCTCGAGCACCTCGAGATGCCGGGCGATCTCCGGCAGCGCGGCGTCGATCACCGCGCGGTCCGGCTGGCCGTTTGGTCCCTTCGGGAAGATGTACTGCAGCACGTAGCGCCGGATCATCGCGTCGTAGGCATGGGCGTTGATCAGGCTGATCCACTGCTCGCCGCGCGCCTGCGCCGAAGGCCGTCCCTGCGGCAGCAGGCCGGGCCCATCGAAGGCATCGTCGATGTAGCCAAGGATGGCGCGGGTCTCGTAGAACGAGATCGGCCCGTCGCACAGCACCGGGATGCGGCCGAACGGATTGAGCGCGAGCACTTCCGGCGCATGCGGCGGCAACGGCTTGAGCGTATAGGCCACGCCCTTTTCCGCGAGCGCCATGCGCACCGTGCGGCAATAGCTGCTGCGCGGATCGCCGACCACCACCACCGTCGCGGCGCTGCCGTCCGGGTCCAGGTAGTCGACCAGGCGGTTGTACACCGACTGCCAGCCGGTCGCGTGCGCATCGCGCGATGACGTATCCGGGAAGCCGCTGTGCCGCATGTGCAGGTGCGTGCCGCCGTCCTGCGCCGTCAGCGTGATCTCGATCAGCGTCTTGAGGTCCGGCGGCATGTGGCCGGCTTCGGCCTGCCACGTATAGGCGAGGAAGTCGGCGCGGGACACCACCTGGTACTCGCCGTGCACGGCATGCCTGGAACCGTCGCGGCCGGCCATCACGATGCGGTACTTGCCGCCCACGCGGGCGTCGGCGCTGGCCTCGAGCACGCCCATGCCGCGCGGGCAATGCCAGGCGGCCAGCGCGGCCTGGTCTGTGAACGCATCGAACACCTTCTCGCGCGGCGCGCGGATAAAGCGGGTCATTTCCAGATGGAAGGTAGCGGCTTCGGTCATGATTCGTTCCCTTGGTCCTTGGTTGCATGACCGGTGTCTGCGGCGACACCGGCGGCGTGGGTACGCTCGACAAATTCGACGAGGCGGTCCAGGTTGCCTTCCCAATGGCGGCGATAGGCCTCCAGCCAGTCGCGCGCGTCCCGCAGCGGATCCGCGCGCAGGTGGCAGATGCGCCAGCGCGCGCTGACCTCGCGCTCGATCAGTCCGGCATCGGCCAGCACGCGCAGATGCCGGGAGATCGCCGGAGCCGACATGGCAAACGGTCGCGCCAGCTCGCTGACCGGCGCGTCCCCTTGCGCAAGCCGGGCAAGGATGGCGCGGCGGGTGGGGTCGGCCAGGGCGGCAAAGACGGTGGTAAGCGGATCGATGGGATGTGGCATGGACTCATTTAACTTATTGGTTAAATGAAAGTCAAGGCACAGCGTTGAGCCCCGGGAATACCCTGATTTCTATGAACTTGTATATACAGGAATATACATGCCTATGCGTTGACCCAAAGCGCGCGTCCCAGACCTGCAAGACCGAAGGAGTTTCCCGTGACCCAGACCCCCAAACCCTCCACGCGCTTGCGCGACACCGAGATCCGCGCCGCGCGCGGCACCCAGTTGACCGCCAAGAGCTGGCTGACCGAAGCGCCGCTGCGCATGCTGATGAACAACCTCGACCCCGAAGTCGCGGAGAACCCGAAGGAACTGGTGGTCTACGGCGGCATCGGCCGCGCCGCACGCAACTGGGAATGCTATGACCGCATCGTCGAGGCGCTGACCCGCCTCGAAGACGACCAGACCCTGCTGGTCCAGTCCGGCAAGCCGGTTGGCGTGTTCCAGACCCACCGCGACGCGCCCCGCGTGCTGATCGCCAACTCCAACCTGGTCCCCCACTGGGCCAACTGGGAACACTTCAACGAGCTCGACGCCAGGGGCCTGGCCATGTACGGCCAGATGACCGCCGGCAGCTGGATCTACATCGGCAGCCAGGGCATCGTGCAGGGCACGTATGAGACCTTCGTCGAAGCCGGCCGCCAGCACTACCAGGGCGACCTGAAGGGCCGCTGGGTGCTGACCGCGGGCCTGGGCGGCATGGGCGGCGCGCAGCCGCTGGCCGCGACGCTGGCCGGCGCCTGCTCGCTCAATATCGAATGCCAGCAGAGCCGCATCGACTTCCGCCTGAAGACCCGCTATGTCGACGAGCAGGCCACCGACCTCGATGACGCGCTCGCCCGCATCGACCGCTACACCGCGCAAGGCAAGGCGATCTCGATCGCGCTGTGCGCCAATGCCGCCGAAGTGCTGCCCGAACTGGTGCGCCGCGGCGTGCGCCCCGACATGGTCACCGACCAGACCAGCGCGCACGACCCGCTCAACGGCTACCTGCCCGCCGGCTGGAGCTGGGACGAATATCGCGAGCGCGCGCAGCGCGAGCCCGCCGTGGTGGTGAAGGCCGCCAAGGCTTCGATGGCCGCGCATGTGCAGGCCATGCTGGATTTCCAGAAGCTGGGCGTGCCGACCTTCGACTACGGCAACAACATCCGCCAGATGGCCAAGGAAGAAGGCGTGGCCAACGCCTTCGATTTCCCCGGCTTCGTGCCCGCCTATATCCGCCCGCTGTTCTGCCGCGGCATCGGCCCGTTCCGCTGGGCCGCGCTGTCGGGCGACCCGCAGGACATCTACAAGACCGACGCCAAGGTCAAGGAACTGATCCCCGATGACGCGCACCTGCACCGCTGGCTCGACATGGCGCGCGAGCGCATCAGCTTCCAGGGCCTGCCGGCGCGGATCTGCTGGGTTGGCCTGGGCCTGCGCGCCAAACTGGGCCTGGCGTTCAACGAGATGGTGCGCAGCGGCGAGCTGTCGGCCCCAGTGGTGATCGGCCGCGACCACCTGGACTCGGGCTCGGTCGCCAGCCCCAACCGCGAGACCGAGGCCATGCAGGACGGCTCCGACGCCGTGTCGGACTGGCCGCTGCTGAACGCGCTGCTGAACACCGCCAGCGGCGCCACCTGGGTCTCGCTGCACCACGGCGGCGGCGTGGGCATGGGCTTCTCGCAGCATTCCGGCGTGGTGATCGTCTGCGACGGCACCGATGAAGCCGCCGCGCGCATCGCCCGCGTGCTGCACAACGACCCCGCCACCGGCGTGATGCGCCACGCCGACGCCGGCTACCAGATCGCCGTCGACTGCGCGCGCGAGCAGGGGCTGGACCTGCCGATGCTGCGCGACTGAGCAGAAGCCACAAAACCTGATGTGGTCTCCCCTCTCCCGCCTGCGGTAGAGGGGCGGGGGAGAGGGC
>JABFVP010000504.1 GCA_013362725.1 Cupriavidus sp. | reverse complement strand
ATGCAGGAGCAGCAACGCCAGCAGGCGATGCAACGGCAGGCTGAGCAGCAGCGGCAGATGCAGGACCAGCAGCGTGCCATGCAGGAGCAGCAGCGTCAGCAGGCGATGCAACGGCAGGCTGAGCAGCAGCGGCAGATGCAGGACCAGCAGCGTGCCATGCAGGAGCAGCAACGCCAGCAGGCCATGCAGCGGCAAGCCGAACAGCAGCAACGACAGATGCAAGAGCAGCAGCGGGCGATGCAGGAGCAGCAACGCCAGCAAGCCATGCAGCGCCAGGCCGAGCAGCAGCAACGGCAGATGCACGAGCAGCAGCGGCAGATGCAGGAACGCCAGCATCAGCAAATGGAACAGCAGCGCCAGCAGCAACAGCAGCAGCGTGCGCAGCACGAGCGCGGCCAGATGGAGGCGCGCCAGGGCCGCGACGGCGATCGCCGCTAGTCACGCCTGGCCGCCGCAATGAAAAACCCCGGCATGCCTCGCGGCATGCCGGGGTTTGTTGTCTGCACGCTGCCGTACCGGCAGCGTGTTTCGCTTTACTTTGCCAGCTCGGACAAGCGCACCTGCGAGATCTTGCCGTTCTGCACCCAGCCGACCACGGTGTCGGCCATCGAGCCGCCCTTGGCGTCGATGCCATCGACCTCGTTTGGATTGACCTCCTTGGCCAGGCCCTTGACCGCATCCGGCATCTTCGCGCGGATCGCCGCGGCGTCGCTGGTGGTGCCGGCCAGCTTCATCGCCCCGGCCAGCGCATACACCATGGTGTAGTTCAGCGACATCTCGGTGGTGGCATCGCGCCCGTCGTGCAGCTTCTTGTACCGGGCGTTGAAGGCCTGCGCGGCGGGGCGGCTGTCGTTGACCAGCGGCAGCACGCCGATCGAGCCCTCCAGCATGCCCAGGCCGTTGGTGACGCGGGCCATCTCGTCCATCTTGGCCTGGTCCATCACGATAAAGCCGCCCTTGAAGCCCAGCTCGCGCGCCTGCTTGACCACCAGCGCGGTCGGCTCCGACGGGCCGCCGACGAACATCACGTCCGGCTTCTCGCTGATGGCGCGCGACACGCCGCTGTAGAAGTCGGTGGCCTTGGTGTACGACATCGGGTTGTTCGCCACCACCTTGCCGCCGGCGGCTTCCCACGCCGGCAGGAAGGCCTGCACCCAGGCCTTGGCGTAGTCGTGGTCGGCCGGGGCCAGCGCCACGTTCTTGCCGTAGCGCTTCATCTGCGCCTTGATGAACGGCTCGATATAGCCGGTATAGGCCGGCGGGATGCGGATGGTCAGCTTGTTGCCGGCATCGGTGATGCGCGGCACGCTGGAGTAGGCCATCACCAGGAATTTCTCCTGCTCGTTGAAGGCCTGCAGCGCGAAGATGCCGCCCGAATGCGGCACGAACACCGCCGGCGTCTTGTGCTGCTGCACCAGGCGGCGCCCATTGATGGCGGCCTCGGCGGGCGAGTACTTGTCGTCCAGCGCCACCACCTCCAGCTTGACCTTCTTGCCCTTGACCTCCAGGCCCGAGGCATTGATCTCGTCCACGGCCATCTGCACGCCAGACAGCACGTTCTTGCCATACAGTGCGGCGCCGCCGGAAAGCGGGCCGGTGTAGCCGATCTTGACCACTTCCTGCGCCAGCGCGGCGCCCGAGGCCAGCATGGCGGCCACGGCGGTGGCGGCCAGCGGGTAGATGCGGCGCATGAGGTTGTTTTGCATGGTGTTGTCTCCTGAAAGTACTGCGCTTTGTTTGTTCCGCGGCCCGTGATCGACCGCTTGTTTTCTCCCCTCTCCCGCTTGCGGGAGAGGGGGGGGGGAGAGGGCAGGACGTGGTTATGCCAACGCATGGACTTCGTCTGACACGCCGGCCCTCTCCCCGACCCTCTCCCGCAAGCGGGAGAGGGAGTACCCAGTCGGGATGGATGGGTCCTTCGCTTCTATCCTCCGATATACGCCTTGCGTATCCCTTCATCCTTCAACAGCGCATCGCGATCCCCCTCCATCACGATCTTGCCGCTCTCGATCACATACGCGCGATGCGCAATCCCCAGCGCGGCATAGGCGTTCTGCTCGGCCAGCAGCACCGTGGTGCCCGCGCGGTTGATGCGCTGGATGATTTCGAACATCTGCTTGACCACCAGCGGCGCCAGCCCCAGCGACGGTTCGTCCAGCAGCAGCGCACGGGGGCGGCTCATCAGCGCGCGTCCCAGCGCCACCATCTGCTGTTGTCCGCCGGACAGCGAGCCGGCCGCATCGTCCTTCTTCTGCCGCAGGATCGGGAACAGTTCATAGACTTCGTCCAGCGTCTTGCGCATGCCCGCGCCGTCGCGCCGGTGCACATACGCGCCCAGCACCAGGTTCTTCTCCACGCTCATGGCCGGAAAGAGTTTGCGGCCTTCAGGGCAATGCACCAGCCCCGCCTGCACGATCTGCGACGGCTTCATGCCGGACAGCTCGCGCCCGTCGAAGCGCATGCTGCCGCCGCTGATGCGGTGGATCGCGCTCATCGCCAGGAAGATCGAGCTCTTGCCGGCGCCGTTGGCGCCCAGCAGCACCACCAGCTCGCCGGCGCCGGCGTGCAGGGTGATGTTGTCGAGGGCGCGGAAGCTGCCGTACGACAGCGAGACGCGTTCAAGCTGCAACATGGTCGGCTCCCAGGTAGGCCTCGATGACATGCGGATCCTGCTGTATCTGCGCGGGCGTGCCTTCGGCGATCTTCTCGCCGTAGTTCAGCACCATGATCTTGTCGGCCAGGCGCATGATCATGTCCATCTTGTGTTCGATCAGGCAGACGGTCTTGCCATGGCGCACCATCTTGCGGATCAGCTCGGCCAGGCCGACGGTCTCTTCCGGGTTGACGCCGCCGGCGGGTTCGTCGAGCAGCAGCAGTTCCGGGTCCGTCGCCAGCGCCAGCGCGAACGCCACGCGCTTGCGCGCCTCCTGCGTGATGTCGGCCGCAACCTCGTGCGCCAGGTGCGACAGGCCGACGAAGTCCAGCGCGGCCTCGGCCTTGTCGCGGCACAGCCGCTCTTCCTCGCGCAGCCGGCGGGTGTTGAACAGCACGTCGCCCAGCCCGGAGCGCGTGCGCAGCCGGTGGCCGACGATCAGGTTGTCGAGCACCGTGGCGCGGTCGAACAGCGCCGTGGCCTGGAAGGTGCGCGCCACGCCCAGCCGCGCGATCTGGTCGGCGCGCAGGCCGGCGATGTCCTGGCCCTTGAACAGGATCTGGCCGGAGGAGGGCGCATGAGTGCCCGCGACCAGGTTGAAGAAGGTGGTCTTGCCGGCGCCGTTGGGGCCGATGATGGCGTTGATATGGCCTTGCTCGAAAGTCACCGAGACATCGTGCACCGCGGTCAGGCCGCCGAACTTCTTGGTCAGGTTGCGGATCTCAAGCATGGTCGGCTCCGGCGCGGGTGGTCGGTACAGAGGCGGTGCTGCTCGCGGCAGAGGGCTGGGCCAGCTTGCCGCGCCGCTCGGCGGCGGCCTTGCGCGCCTGCTTCTTCAGGTAAGAACCGACGATGCCGTCGGGCACGAAGATGATCAGCAGCACCAGCACCGGCCCGAACACCAGCATGCGGTAGTCCTGCATGAACTGCAGCGACTGCGTGATCCACGGCACCAGCACCGCGCCCAGCAGCGGCCCGAACAGCGTGCCGATGCCGCCCACCAGCATCGACATCACCATGTCGAAGGTCAGGTCGGTGCGGGCGATGTCCGGGCCCAGGAAGCGCACCTGCCCCGCGTACAGGGCGCCCGCAAAGCCCGCGTAGCCCACCGACAGCACGAACGACAGCACCTTGGTGCGCATCAGGTTGATGCCCAGCGCCTCGGCCAGCGCATCGCTGTTGCGCACGGCCATGAAGCTGCGCCCAAGCAGGGAGGTGACGATGCGGTGCATCAGGAATACGCCGAGCGCCAGGAAGGCCAGCACCAGGTAATACTGCGCCTGCACGCTGTCGAAGCCGAGCGGCCCGATCGCCGCCGGCACCGGGATGCCGATCAGGCCCACGGTGCCGTGCGTCAGGCTTTCCCACTTCTCGATCAGCAGGTAGATGATGTAGCCCACGCACATGGTGAAGATCGAGAAGTAATGCCCCTTCAGGCGCAGCGACACCACGCCGACCACATAGCCCAGCACCATGCATAGCGCCCCGGCCAGCACGAAGGCCAGCCAGAACGGCACCTGGTGGTCCACGGTCAGGATTCCCAGCGTATAGGCGCCGATGGCCATGAAGCCGCCGTGCGCCAGGTTCAGCTGTCCGGTATAGCCGGTGATCAGGTTCAGCCCCAGCGTGGCGATGGCATAGATGAAGGCCAGCGTCATCACCGTCAGGTAGTAGCTGTTGGGCGTGACCAGCGGGAACGCGATGGCCAGTGCCAGCAGCAGCATCCAGCCGGTCTTTCCTTGCAGTGCTTTCATGTTTGGGACTCCTCAGGCTGCCTTGCCGGCAAACAGGCCCTGCGGCCGGATCGACAGGATCACCACCAGCAGCACGAAGGCGATGATGTCCTTGTAGTCGGTGGAAACGTAGAATCCGCCGAAGCTCTCGGCCATGCCGATGATCAGTCCGCCGACGATGGCGCCGGGGATGCTGCCCATGCCGCCGAGGATGATGATGACGAAGGCCTTGGTGATCACCAGGTTGCCCATGCTTGGGTAGACCAGGTTGATCGGCGCGTACAGCGTGGCGGCGATCGCGGCCAGCGCGCCGGAGATGGCGAACACCAGCAGCGTGACCCGCGTGGCGTCGATGCCGACCAGCGCGGCGCCTTCGCGGTTCTGCGCCATCGCCATGATGGTGGCGCCGGTCATGGTTCGGGTCAGGAACAGGTGCAGCAGCACCATCAGCGCAAACGCGGCGCCGATGATCAGCAGGCGCTGCAGCGGCGCGGTCAGGCCGAACACGTCGACGATCTGCCCATAGGGCGTGGGCATGCGGTGGAAGTCCGCGCCCCACAGCGCCTGCGCGCCCGCTTCCAGGAACAGCAGGATGCCGATGGCGGCGATCATGTCGTGCAGTTCGGGCGAATTGCGCAATGGGTGGAACACCAGCCGGTCGGCCAGCATCGACAGCACCGCCACCACCAGCGCCGCGCCCAGCATCGCCAAGATCGGAAGAGC
>JABFVP010000335.1 GCA_013362725.1 Cupriavidus sp. | reverse complement strand
CAGCTGCCGCTTGCCCGCCAGGTATTGCTTGGGCCAGGCGATGTCGCGATAGCCGATGCGCGCCGCTTCCTGCAGCGTCCAGGCCGGGTTGGCCAGGTGCGGCCGCGCGATCGCGCACAGGTCGGCACGGCCGGCGGCGATGATCGAGTCGACGTGGTCCGCCTCGAAGATCGCGCCGACCGCGATGGTGGCGATGCCGGCCTCGTTGCGGATGCGGTCGGCGAACGGGGTCTGGTACATGCGGCCGTAGACCGGCGCTTGGTCCGGGCTGACCTGGCCCGACGAGCAGTCGATCATGTCGGCACCCGCGGCCTTGAACGCGCGCGCGATCTCGACTGCGTCATCGGGCGTGATGCCGCCCTCGACCCAGTCATGCGCGGAAATGCGCACCGACATCGGCTTGTCCTGCGGCCACACCGTGCGCACCGCGGCAAACACCTCGAGCGGATAGCGCAGCCGCGCGGCCAGCGAACCGCCGTATTCGTCATCGCGCGTATTGGTCAGCGGCGAGATAAAGCTCGACAGCAAATAGCCGTGCGCGCAGTGCAGCTCGAGCCAGTCGAAGCCGGCCTCTGCCGCGCGCCGCGCGCTGGCGACGAAATCATCGCGCACACGCTCCATGTCGGCGCGCGTCATCTCGCGCGGGGTCTGCGATTCCCCCGGCAGATAAGGCAACGGCGACGCCGAGATCACCGGCCAGTTGCCCTGCGGCAGCGGGTGGTCCATCGCCTCCCAGCCGAGCTGGGTCGAGCCCTTGCGGCCCGCGTGGCCGATCTGCATGGCGATGCGTGCATCGCTGTTGACGTGCACGAAATCGACGATGCGCTTCCAGGCGTCGCGCTGCGCGTCGTTCCACAGGCCCGGGCAGCCCGGCGTGATGCGGGCGTCGGGCGAGACGCAGGTCATCTCCGCCACCACCATGCCGGCGCCGCCGAGCGCGCGCGAGCCGAGGTGGACCAGGTGGAAGTCGCCCGGCACGCCATCGGTGCAGGAATACATCGCCATCGGCGACACCACCACGCGATTCTTCAGCGTGACGCCGCGCAGCCGGAACGGCGTGAACATCGGCGGCAGCGGCTGGTGCGCCTGCAGCTTCAGGCTGTCGGCCGGCACCCCGGCGTGCTGCGCCAGCCAGTGCTCGAACTGCGCGACATAGCCGGCATCGCGCACGCGCAGGTTTTCATGCGAGATCCGTTGCGAGCGTGTCAGCAGCGAATACGCGAACTGCTCCGGCGGCAGGCTGCCGGCATAGCGCTCGACGTTCTCGAACCACTCGGTCGAGTTGCGCGCCGCGTTCTGGATCTTCAGCACCTCCACGCCGCGCGTGGCTTCATACCGCGACAGCGCATCGGGCAGGCCATCGTGGCCGCTGCCACGGACCTCTTCGGCCAGGTCGATGGCATCCTCGAGCGCCAGCTTGGTACCCGAGCCGATCGAGAAATGCGCGGTGTGCGCGGCATCGCCCATCAGCACCACCGGCACGCGCCGGCCGTCGGGCAAGGTGTTCCAGTGCACCCATTGCCGGCAGATCACGCGCGGGAAGCGGATCCAGATCGCCGAGCCGCGCAGGTGCGCCGCGTTGCTGATCAGCTTGTTGCCGTCGAGGTAGCGCGCGAACAGCTTCTCGCAATACGCCACGCCCTCTTCCTGGCTCATCTGCTCGATGCCGGCGGCGCGCCAGACCGCTTCCGGGGTCTCGACGATAAAGGTCGAGGTGTTGTCGTCGAAGCGGTAGGCATGCGCCTGGAACCAGCCATGCTCGGTCTTCTCGAAGGCAAAGGTGAAGGCATCGAACAGCTTGTGCGTGCCGAGCCAGACAAAGCGACACTGGCGCGTATCGATATCCGGCCGGAAGGTGTCGGCATAGCGGGTGCGGATGCGGCTGTTCAGGCCGTCCGAGGCAATCACCAGGTCGGCCTGGTACTGCATTGCCAGCGCCTGGTCGTCGGACACATCGGTCTCAAACACCAGCTTCACCCCGAGCGCTTCGCAGCGCGCCTGCAGGATGTTGAGCAGGCGCTTGCGGCCGATGCCGATAAAGCCATGGCCGCCGGAGCGAATGGTGCGGCCGCCGATATGGATGTCGATGTCGTCCCAGTGGTTGAAGGCGGCATTGATCTCGCTGGCGCTGGCCGGATCGGCTTGCTTCAGGTTGTCCATGGTGGCGTCGGAGAACACCACGCCCCAGCCGAAGGTATCGTAGGGCCGGTTGCGCTCGACCACGATGACGTCGTTGGCCGGATCCTGCAGTTTCATCAGCAGGCCGAAGTACAGGCCGGCGGGTCCCCCGCCAATACAAAGCACGCGCATCTGTTGCCTCCTGCCGGCTGTGCCGGGCGCGCCGCATATCTCGCACCGACCCGGACTACACCGCCATCTAGATCAAGATTAAATATTTTATGCTTCAAATATTAGCCCGCATCACGACCGATGGCAAGGCGGCGATGCGGTGTGCCGTCTGCGACACCGACACCGCCCCTCCCTGCCGCGCTTCCCGCCGCGCCGCCCCGCTAGCCCTTCAACGCGGCCTGCAGCTGTTCCAGCGCGCCCGGATCTTCGATCGTGGTCAGGTCGCCCGGGTCGCGGCCCTCGGCCACGGCCTGCATCGCGCGCCGCAGCAGCTTGCCGGAACGCGTCTTCGGCAGCGCATTGACGAACAACACGCGCGCCGGACGCGCCACCGCGCCCAGTTGCTGCTCGACCGTCTTCATCAGCTCGCCCTCCAGCGCCAGCCGCGCCTGCGGCGTGGCCGTGCGCGCCGGATCGCGGGCGATGCAGAACGCCATCGCCACCTGTCCCTTCAGCGCGTCCTGCACCCCCACCACGGCGACCTCGGCCACGGCGGCGCTGGACGACAGGCTTTCCTCGATCTCGCGCGTGCCGAGCCGGTGGCCGGCGACGTTGATCACGTCGTCGGTGCGACCCAGGATAAAGACGTAGCCATCGGCATCGCGCACGCCCCAGTCGAAGGTCGAATAGCACAGCCGGTTCGGCACCGCCTGCCAGTAGGTGCGCACGAAGCGGTCATCGTCGCCCCAGATCGTGCTCATGCATCCCGGCGGCAGCGGGCCGTCGATGGCGACCACGCCCTTTTGCCCGGGCGCGCATTCCGCGCCGGTGCTCTCGTCGACGATCTTCAGGTCGTAGCCGTAGGCCGGCACGCCGGGCGAGCCCAGCTTGGGCGGCAGCGCCTCGAGGCCGCGCTGGATCGCGATGATGGGCCAGCCGGATTCGGTCTGCCAGTAGTTGTCGACCACCGGCTTGCCCAGGCCGTCCTGGATCCAGCGCGCGGTCGGCTCGTCGAGCGGTTCGCCGGCCAGGAACAGCAGGCGCAGGCTCGACAGGTCGTAGCGCGCGAGCCATGCGGGGTCCTGCTTCTTCAGCACGCGGATCGCGGTCGGGGCGCTGAACATCAGGTTGACCCGGTATTGCTCGACCAGCCGCCACAGGATGCCGCCATCGGGCCGGATCGGCGTGCCCTCGTACATCAGCGTGGCCATGCCGGCCAGCAGCGGGCCATAGACGATATAGCTGTGCCCCACCACCCAGCCGATGTCCGACGCGGTGAACATGGTGTCGCCGGCCTTGCCGCAGAAGATGTATTCCATCGACGTGGCCAGCGCCACCGCATAGCCGCCGGTATCGCGCTGTACGCCCTTGGGCTTGCCGGTGGTCCCGGAGGTGTAGAGCACATAGGACGGTTCGCCCGACTCCAGCCACACGCACGGCACCTGCACGCCGGCCACGCGCTCGCGCCATGCCGCGTAGTCTTCGTCGCGGCCCGCGATGCGGGGCATGTCCGCCAGCTGACGGTCCACCAGCAACACCTTCTCGGGCTGGTGCGAAGACAGCCGGATGGCCTCGTCCAGCAGCGGCTTGTAGGGCACCACCTTGCCCGCGCGCGAACCGGCGTCGGCGCTGACCACCACCCGCGGCCGGGCATCGTCGATGCGCGCGGCCAGGCTGACCGAGGCGAAGCCGCCGAACACCACCGAATGGATCGCGCCGATGCGCGCGCACGCCAGCATCGCGAAGGCGGCTTCCGGGATCATCGGCATGTAGATCAGCACGCGGTCGCCCCGCTGCATGCCGAGCCCTTGAAGGGTCGCCGCCATGCGGCTGACCTCGTCGTGCAGCTCGGCATAGGTGAAGCTGCGGGCCTGGTCGGTCTCGGTCGAGACCCAGTGCAGCGCCGGCTGGCCGGCGCGGGCCGCCAGGTGGCGGTCGACCGCGTTGTGGCACAGGTTGGTGCGCCCGCCGACGAACCAGCGCGTGAAGGGTGCGCGGCTGTTGTCGAGTACCTGGCGGAACGGGGTTTCCCAGTCGATGCGTGCCGCCTGTTCGGCCCAGAACCCCTCGGGGTCGGCCAGCGAACGGGCATGCACGGCATGGCTTGCCGTCATGTCTGTCTCCTCCGCGTCTGCGGTCGTTGTGGTATGCCCGTAGTTTGCCACCGGCCCGGGCACCCGTGGCCACGGTTTCCGCGCGCTGCCGCACGGGGCGGCGCCGGCACATGAAAAAAGGGGCGTGCCGACGGCATCGCCCCTTTTTTCTGTCCCGGCGTCGCGCGGCGACGGTCATGTCAGCGCGCCTTGACTCCCTTCGCGCTGGTCTTGGTAGCAGTCTTTGCCGACACCTTGGCGACTGCCGGCGTCTTGGCCGCGCGTCGCGGCGAGGCCTCGACCACCACACGCTGACGCGCTTCGCCCTTGCCCTTGGCGGAGACCCGCACCACCTTGGCGCCCTTGCCGCCCTTGCCCGCCGGCTCCTTGTGGCTGGCATGCTCGGTACGTTCGGCCCGCTCGGCCCGGTCCGCGCGTTCGGCACGGGCCGCGCGCACCGCGCCGGCGCCGCGCACCGGCACCATCAGCACCAGGCTCTGCCCCGCCACCAGCTTGGTGCCGGAGAGCTTGTTCCACGACTGCACCTGTCCCGCCGAGACGCCATAGCGCCGCGCCACCGAGGTCACGGTATCGCGCCGGCTGGCGCGCACCACCACGCGGCGCGCATCAGGCAGGTCCGGCTCCATCGCCAGCATGGCGCTGTCGGCAAGGGTGGCGCTGATGTCCTGGTCATGCCGGCCCGAACGCGGGATCATCACGGTCGAGCCCGC
>JABFVP010000715.1 GCA_013362725.1 Cupriavidus sp. | reverse complement strand
TGGCAGCTGGTGCTGCCGGCCGAGCGCGCCGACGCGGTGCGCGCGGCGCTGTCCGCCACGCTGACTGGCGCTGCGCCAGCGTTGTGGGACTGGCTCGAAGTGCAATCGGGCCTGCCCCGTATCGTTGCCGCCACGCAAGAACAGTTCGTGCCGCAGATGATCAATTTCGAGCTGGTCGGCGGCGTCAATTTCCGCAAGGGCTGCTATCCCGGCCAGGAAGTGGTGGCGCGCAGCCAGTACCGCGGCACGCTCAAGCGCCGGATGTGGCTGGTGCGGGGCGAAGGCGAGGTGCCGGCGCCCGCGGCCGAAATCTATCGTCCCGAAGACCCGGGCCAGCCTTGCGGCATGATCGTCAACGCCGCGCCCGCGCCCGATGGCGGCTGGGCCGGGCTGGCCGAGCTGAAGATCGATGCCGCCGGCAGCGCGCTGCGGCTGGGCAGCGCCGAGGGCGCGGCGGTGGCCACCGCCAGCCTGCCCTACGCAGTGCCGCTTGGCGAGACCGCCCAGGCCGCCGGCTGATTGCCACAGGACTTGCCATGAGCGATCACCTCTACGTCTATTTCCGCGTGCCGGAGGCCGTCGCCGCCGAGGCGCTGCCGCACTGGCACCGCTGGATGGAAACGGTGGCCGAAGCCACCGGAATTGGTGGTACGCTGATGCGCAGGCCGGAAACCCGCGCCGGCGTGCAGACCTGGATGGAGTGTTACGCCGACGTGCCGCCCGCATTCGATGCCACGCTGGAAGGGCTGTGGCGGCAGAGCGGGCTGGACCAATGGGTCGAAGGCGAGCGGCGCGCCGAACACTTTATCGACCTGGACGTGCTGTAAGCGCCTTGCATGACGTGCCGGCGCCGTCGGACTGAAGTACGCGGGAACCGCTTGCGCGGCTGCCCTGCGGCAAAGGAAGCAATACGATGTGTCTGATCCTGGTTGCCTGGCAATCCCACCCGGACTATGCCCTGGTCGTGGCCGGCAATCGCGATGAATTCTATGCCCGCCCGGCGGCGGCCGCGCACTGGTGGCAGGATGCGCCCCAGGTGCTGGCCGGCCGCGACCTCGCCGAGGTCATCGGCGAGCCCGGCACCTGGATGGGCGTCAACGCCGACGGCCGCTTCGCCGCGCTGACCAACTACCGCGCCCCGTCCGAAAAACGCACCGACGCACGCTCGCGCGGCGAACTGGTGGCGGGCTTCCTGCGCGGCCACGCGGCGCCGTTCGACTACCTCGACGGCCTCGCCGGCGAAGACGGCGGCTACAACGGCTTCAACTTGCTGGCGAGCGACCTGCGCGAACTATGGTGGTACAGCAACCGCTCGGCGTCACGCCAGCCGCAACGGCTGCGTCCCGGCCTGTACGGCCTGTCCAACGCGCTGCTCGATACGCCCTGGCCCAAGGTGCGCAGCCGCGTCGGCGCGCTCGCCGAAGTGCTGGCCGCCGACAGCGGCCAGGCCAGCGCCAGCGCCGAGCCCTACCTGCAGATGCTGGCCGACGAACGCCAGGCCGCGGATTTCGAGCTGCCCGCCACCGGCGTGGCGCCGGAGTGGGAAAAGCTGCTGTCGTCCGCCTTTATCCGCTCGCCGATGTATGGAACGCGCGCCAGCACGGTGCTGCGCATCCGCCACGACGGGCGCTTCGACCTGAACGAGCGCAGCTTCGACGCCGACGGGCGCATCGGCGACGTGGCCTATCACGGCACGCTGAACCTGTCGCGCGACACCGGCATCGTACAGGCGCCGCGCTGAGCGCCGCGCCTGCGCTTTATCGCCGCAAGCGCTTGCGCATCTCCACGTGCGGGATGCCCGCCTCTTCGAATTCCGGCCCCACCTGCTCGAAGCCCGCGCGCGCATAGAACGGCGCCGCGTGGGTCTGCGCGTTGAGCACCAGTTCCGCATAACCCAGCTGTTCCGCCTTGCGCATCAGCGCCTCCAGCACCAGCGCGCCGACGCCGCTGCCGCGCGCCGGCTTCAGCACGGCCATGCGGCCGATATGGCCGTCGGGCAGCAGCCGGCCGGTGGCCAGCGGCGTGCCGTCGTCGCCCAGCGCCAGCGCATGCCAGCTGGGCTCGTCCCATTCGTCCCATTCCAGTTCCACCGGCACGCCCTGCTCCTCGACAAAGACGGTGTAGCGGATGGCGCGCGCGCGTTCGCGGGCTTCGGACCAGGGGCAGATCAGGACGGTGGTGGGCATGGCGGTGAATGCGGCAAATTAAGACAAGACGCGTGTCCGCGCCGAAGCACGGACGGGCGCCAATGATACGCCAGCGTCCAATGAACCGGCGGGCGAGCCCGCCGGCGCACCATTGTGGAGCCCACTGCGCACTGCGGCGGTCCATTGCACCAGCCCAGGGTATACCCCGGGTCGGCAGTCGCATAGCAAATTTGTATGATGACCTGATTACCGAATCACCCGGAGACTTGCCGTGTTCCAAAAAGTCCCTGCCCGCGCCCTGACCGACAACGTCGCCGAACAGCTGCTGGACAAGATCCAGAGCGGCGCCTTCGGCCGCGGCGACAAGCTGCCGACCGAGGCGGTGCTGTCCGAAGAGTTCGGCGTCAGCCGCACCGTGGTGCGCGAGGCCATCTCCCGGCTCAAGTACGAAGGCGTGGTCGAGTCGCGCCAGGGCAGCGGCGTGTTCGTGACGCTGCAGGCCGGCATCCGGCCGCTGCGCATCGACTACACCGACACCGGCACGCTCGAAGCGGTGCTGCAGATCGTCGAGCTGCGCCGCGCGATCGAGGCCGAGGTCGCCGCGCAGGCGGCCCGGCGCCGCACCGATGCCTCGATGGCGGCGATCGACGCCGCGCTGGCCCGCCTCGACGAGGTGGTGGCGCAGGGCGGCGACGGCGTCGCCGAGGACGTGGGCTTCCACCGCGCCATCGCCGAGGCCACCGGCAACCCCTATTTCCTCAAGACGCTCGAGTTCCTGAGCCAGTACCTGGAAGCCGCCACGCGCGTGACCCGCACCAACGAGGCGCGGCGCGCGGATTTTTCGCGCCAGGTGCGCGAGGAACACCAGGCCATCGTCGCCGCGATCCGCGCCGGCGACCCGCTGGCCGCGCGCAATGCCGCGCAGAACCACATGTACAACGCCGCGCACCGGCTGGCCCAGCTGGGCGCCGACGAGAGCGGCGCCGCGCACGGCGCTACCAACTGACGCGCCGCCCCAGGCATCCAATCATCCGTATCTGTTTCAGGGAGTCCCTATGTCCAGGAATATCGGCGTCATCGGCCTTGGTGCCATGGGCTTTGGTGTCGCGCAGTCGCTGCTGCGGGCCGGTTTCAACGTGCACGCCTGCGACCTGCGTGCCGAAGTGCTGCAGCGCTTTGCCGACGCCGGCGGCGTGCCGTGCGCCTCGCCAGCCGAGCTGGGCAGCCGCTGCGACGTGGTGCTGACGCTGGTGGTCAACGCGCAGCAGACCGAGGCCGTGCTGTTCGGCGCCGACGGTGCCGTGGCGGCGATGCAGCCGGGCAAGCTGGTGATCGCCAGCGCCACGGTGCCGCCAAGCTTTGCCGAGACCCTGGGACATCGCCTCGCCGAAAAAGGCCTGCTGATGCTGGACGCGCCGGTCTCCGGCGGCGCCGCGCGCGCCGCCAGCGGCGAGATGACCATGATGACTTCGGGCCCCGCCGAGGCCTACGCGCTGGCCGAGGACGTGCTGGCCGCCATCGCCGGCAAGGTCTACCGCCTGGGCGCCGCGCACGGTGCCGGCTCCAGGGTCAAGATCATCAACCAGCTGCTGGCCGGCGTGCATATCGCCGCCGCGGCCGAAGCGATGGCGCTGGGCCTGCGCGAAGGCGTGGACCCGGACGCGCTCTATGACGTGATCACCCACAGCGCCGGCAATTCGTGGATGTTCGAGAACCGCGTGCCGCATATCCTGAAGGGCGACTACACGCCGCTGTCCGCGGTCGACATCTTCGTCAAGGACCTGGGCATGGTGCTCGACACCGCGCGCGCCAGCAAATTCCCGCTGCCGCTGTCGGCCGCGGCGCACCAGATGTTCATGATGGCCTCGACCGCCGGCCACGGCGGCGAAGACGACTCGGCCGTGATCAAGATCTTCCCGGGCATCGAGCTGCCGGGCCAGGCCGAGTAAGGAGCATCGACCATGACCGCCCTCCTTGGCTGCATCGCCGATGACTTTACCGGCGCCACCGACCTCGCCAACACGCTGGTGCGCAACGTCATGAGCACCGTGCAGACCATCGGCGTGACAGCAGCGGTCGCCGTGGCCGATATCGGCGCGGCCGACGCGCTGGTGGTCGCGCTGAAATCGCGCACCATCCCCGCCGCCGAGGCCGTGGCGCAGTCGCTGGCCGCGCTGCAGTGGCTGCGCGCGCAGGGCTGCCGCCAGTTCGTGTTCAAGTACTGCTCGACCTTCGATTCGACCGACGCCGGCAATATCGGCCCGGTGGCCGAGGCGCTGCTGGCGGCGCTGGACAGCGACTTCACCATCGCCTGCCCGGCCTTCCCCGAGAACGGCCGCACCATTTTCCGCGGCCACCTGTTCGTCGGCGATGCGCTGCTGAACGAATCGGGCATGGAGCACCATCCGCTGACGCCGATGACCGATGCCAACCTGGTGCGCGTGCTGCAGCGCCAGAGCAAGCACAAGGTCGGGCTGCTGCGCTATGACGCGGTCGCGCGGGGCGCACAGGCCACGGCCGGGGGCATCGCCGCGCTGCGCGGCGCGGGCGTGCGCATGGCGATTGCCGATGCGGTCTCCGATGCCGACCTGCTTACGCTGGGCGAGGCGTGCGCCGGCCTGCCGCTGGTGACCGGCGGCTCCGGCATCGCGCTGGGCCTGCCGCAGAACTTCCGCAAGGCCGGACTGCTGGACGTGCAGGCGGCGGCCGATACCCTCGATACGCCGCAGGGCTTGCGCGCAGTGATCTCGGGCAGCTGCTCGGTAGCGACCAATGCCCAGGTCGCGCATTTCACCGCCGCGGGACGGCCGGCCTTTGCCGTCGATCCGCTCCAGCTGGCCGCCGGCGTGGATGTGGTGGGACAGGCGCTCGCATGGGCGCAACCCCTGCTGGCCGAAGGACCGCCGCTGGTGTATGCGACGGCCGCGCCGGACAGCGTGAAAGCGGCGCAGGGCGCGCTCGGCGTCGAAC
>JABFVP010000037.1 GCA_013362725.1 Cupriavidus sp. | reverse complement strand
GGGCTTGGCCAGTGACAGCAGCGTCCAGATCGCGGCGATGCCGATGGTGCCGGCGCCGATAAAGCGTGCCTGCTGGCTCCACACCATGGTGCCGAAGGCCGACAGCGTGGCGCCGTCCGGGCGCGGCGTGAGCGCGCTCAGCCACGGCACCGCGACGCCCCAGGTCAGCATCAGCCCGAGCAGCATGGCCAGCCCGCCGACGATGCCGACCAGGTAGCCCGCGCCCACCAGCGCCAGCGAGAACCCCATCGACAGCCGCACCACCGAGGCGCCCGCCGACAGCCAGAAATTGGCGCCCTCGGCCAGCACGCGCAGCCCGCCGGCGGCGAAGCTGAACAGCCCCGCGACCAGGCCCCCGGCCATCAGGTCGGCCAGGCCGGTCGCCTGCGGCTTCTGGCCCGGCGTGGCTTCGGCCGGCGCGGCGCTGCCCACGCGCAGGATTTCCGCCGCGGCCACGCCCTCGGGATAAGGCAGCTCGCTCTGCACCACCATGGCATGGCGCAGCGGGATGCTGAACACCACGCCCAGCATGCCGCCGGCCGCACAGATTGCCAGCGTCTGCCAGAACGGGAAGCCCTGCCAGTGGCCCAGCATCACCAGCCCGGGCAGGATAAAGATGATCGACGACAGGGTGCCCGCGGCCGAGGCCTGCGTCTGCACCATGTTGTTTTCCAGGATGTTGGCGCCCGGGAAGAGCCGCAGCACGGCCATCGAGATCACCGCCGCGGGGATCGCCGACGAAAAGGTCAGGCCGACCTTCAGGCCCAGGTAGATATTGGAGGCGGTGAACACGACCGTGATCAGCGCACCGAGGATGATGCCGCGCAGGGTCAGTTCAGGCAGGGAAACGTCGTCGGCGATACGATCGGCACGTAGCATGCAGGTTCCTTTCCTGTGGATCCGGGGCCGCTGGCCCGGGCGGCGCACAAGCGGGCGCCGCGGCCGCTTGTCGGTGACGCGGGGACGGCAGGGTCAGCCGTTGCGCGTTTCCTCGTCCAGCCACGCCACCACGGGAATGGTGGCCGGCAGCAGCGGCCCCACCGTCACCGGCGTGCCCTGCCACGAGAAGGCCTGGCCTTCGCGGCCGACGGGCTCGCCCTGCCAGGCCGTGACCTTGCAGAAATGCAGCCGCACATAGGCGTGCGGGTAGTCATGTTCCAGGATGTGCCAGCGCTCGCATTGCGTGACATCAAGCCCCAGCTCTTCGTGCAGCTCGCGCGCCAGCGCTGCCTCCACCGACTCGCCCGGCTCCAGCTTGCCGCCGGGGAATTCCCAGTAACCCTCGTAGGGCTTGCCGGCCGGGCGCTGCGCCAGCAGGAAGCGGCCGTCGGGCTGCACCAGCACGCCGACCGCGACTTCGGTCACCTTGCGCGGCGGGTTGCCGCCCGTGATTGCGGAGTTTTGCGTCGCCGCGCTCATGCCTTGGCGTCCCCGGCAACATCGGCGATGTACGGCTTGCCGTGCTTGCCGCCCCAGTCGCGCGCGAACTGCCAGGCCACGCGACCTGAACGCGAGCCGCGCTCCAGCGCCCACACCAGCGCGTCGCCGCGCGCGGCGGCGATGTCCTCGTCGGTGCAGCCGAAGTGCCGCAGCCAGTGGCCGACGATGGCCAGGTACTCGTCCTGCTTGGGCGGGTAGAACGACAGCCACAGGCCAAAGCGCTCGGACAGCGAGATCTTCTCTTCCACCACTTCGCCGGGATGGATCTCGCCATCGTCGGTGTGGCGATAGGTTTCGTTGTCCTTCATGTATTCCGGCAGGAGGTGCCGGCGATTGGACGTTGCGTAGATCAGCACGTTGTCAGACTGCGCCGCAACCGAGCCATCCAGCGCCGACTTGAGCGACTTGTAGCCCGACTCGCCTTCCTCGAACGACAGGTCGTCGCAGAAGATCACGAAGCGCTCGGGCCGCTGCGAGACCAGCTCGACGATATCGCCGAGGTCGCCCAGATCGTCCTTGTCGACTTCGACCAGCCGCAGCCCGTCCTTGACGAAGGCATTGAGGCAGGCCTTGATCAGCGACGACTTGCCGGTGCCGCGCGCGCCGGTCAGCAGCACGTTGTTGGCCGGCAGCCGGTTCACGAACTGGCGCGTATTGCCGACGATGGCATCCTTCTGGCGCTCGATGTTCTTCAGGTCGTCCAGGTGGATCGGCGGCAGCTGGCGCACCGGCTGCAGGTAGCCGATATTGCCGAACAGGCTCTGGCGCTTGCGCCAGCGGAACGCGACCGCCTGCTTCCAGTCCGCATCGCTCAGTTGCGGCGGCAGCCATTGTTCGAGTCGGGCGAGGAAGTTGTCGAGGCGGGCGGCGAGGTCGGACATGGCGGCGGGGCGGTGACAGGCAGGGGAAATCGATGTCCTTCCCGCGTGCGCGGGAAGGACGGACAGGCTCAGGAACGGTAGTCGGCGTTGATCGACACGTAGTCGTGCGACAGGTCACAGGTCCACACGGTGGCTTCGGCATTGCCGCGACCGAGCGCGATGCGCACGGTGATCTCGGCCTGCTTCATCACGCGCTGGCCGTCTTCCTCGCGGTAGTCGGGGTTGCGGCCGCCGTCGCGGGCGACCCAGACATCGTCCAGCCACAGATTGACGCGTCCGACGTCGAGATCATTGACGCCGGCGTAGCCGACCGCGGCCAGGATGCGGCCCAGGTTAGGGTCGGAGGCATAGAACGCGGTCTTGACCAGCGGCGAATGCGCGACCGCATAGGCGATCTGGCGGCATTCCGCCACGTCATTGCCACCTTCGACGCGGATGGTGATCAGCTTGGTCGCGCCTTCGCCGTCGCGCACGATCATCTGCGCCAACTCCTGCGCCAGGCTCGTTACCGCTTCGCGCAGCGCGTCAAAGGCCGGACCTTCGGCGCGGTCGATCACGGCGCCGGACTTGCCGGTGGCGATCAGCACGAACGAATCGTTGGTCGAGGTATCGCCATCGATGGTGATGCTGTTGAACGAGTGGTCGGCGGCGTGCGTCACCAGACCTTGCAGCACCGGCTGCGCCACGGCGGCATCCATGGCGATGAAGCCCAGCATGGTCGCCATGTTGGGGCGGATCATGCCGGCGCCCTTGCTGATGCCCGACAGCGTCACGGTCTTGCCGTCGATCTGCACCGTGCGCGATGCGACCTTGGGCTGGGTGTCGGTGGTCATGATCGCTTCCGCCGCGGCCAGCCAGTTGTCGGCGCCGGCGTTGGCGATGGCGGCGGGCAGCCCGGCCAGCAGGCGGTCCATCGGCAGCTGCTCGAGGATCACGCCGGTCGAGAACGGCAGCACCTGCGCGGCATCGATGCCCAGCTGCGCGGCCAGCGCGTCGCAGGTGGCGCGGGCGTTGGCCAGGCCCTGTTCGCCGGTGCCGGCATTGGCATTGCCGGTGTTGACCACCAGCGCGCGGATGCCCTTGCCCGACTTGTCCGCAGCCGCCAAATGCTCACGGCAAACCTGCACCGGCGCGGCGCAGAAGCGGTTGCTGGTGAAGACGCCGGCCACGGTGCTGCCTTCGGCCACGCGCACCACCAGCACGTCCTTGCGGTTGGCCTTGCGGATGCCCGCCTCGGCCCAGCCGAGCTCCACGCCGGCGACGGATTTCAGGTTCTCTGCCTGGGGCAGCGGAAGATTGACGGGCATGCAGGACTCCTCGATGTTGCTGCTAGCGACTTGCTGTCTCAGACGAACATGCCCGCGGAGGGCGGGCATGTTCGATTCCTCTTGCGCCACGCCCGTGCTGCGGGGAGCGGCGTCATACCGGATGCCCGGCCTGGCTCAGTTCAGCTGAGCTTGCCGTGGCACTGCTTGAACTTCTTGCCCGAGCCGCACGGGCACGGATCGTTGCGGCCGACCTTGGGCATGCCCGCCAGCGCCAGCTCGGCGGCGGCCATGGCGGTGCCAGTGCGCGGCGACGGTGCTTCCTCGACCGGCTCGCGGCCTTCGGCGAACTCGTCGTGCTTGTACTGCACGTTCTCCAGGTGCGACAGGCCTTCCTCGATCTGCTCCGAAGCCTGTTCCAGCTCTTCCGGCGACTGGATCTGCACGTTGAAGGTCACGCGCGTGACTTCGTTCTTGATCACCTCGAGCAGGCGCGCGAACAACTCGAACGACTCGCGCTTGTACTCCTGCTTGGGGTCCTTCTGCGCATAGCCGCGCAGGTGGATGCCCTGGCGCAGGTGGTCCAGCGCGGCCAGGTGTTCGCGCCAGTGCGTGTCGATGCTCTGCAGCATGACCGAGCGCTCGAAGCCGGCGAACGACTCGCGGCCAACCATGGCCACCTTGCTGTCATAGCGCTCCGTCGCCGCCTTCATGATCAGGTTGAGCAGCTCTTCGTCCTCGATGCTCTGCGCGCCTTCGATGGTCTTTGCCAGCGGCACTTCCAGGCCCCAGTCCTCGCGCAGGCGCGTTTCCAGGCCGGCAATGTTCCACTGCTCTTCCATGGTGTCGGCCGGCACGTGGTCGCGGAACAGCTCGATCAGCACGCTCTCGCGCAGGTTGGTGACCATCTCGCCGACGTCATTGGCCTCGAGCACGTCGTTGCGCAGCTTGTAGATTTCCTTGCGCTGGTCGTTGGCGACGTCGTCGTACTGCAGCAGCTGCTTGCGGATGTCGAAGTTTCGGCCTTCCACCTTGCGCTGCGCCGATTCGATCGAGCGCGTCACGATGCCGGCTTCGATCGGCTCGCCCTCGGGCATCTTCAGGCGCTCCATGATGGCGCGCACGCGGTCGCCGGCGAAGATGCGCAGCAGCTGGTCGTCCAGCGACAGGTAGAAGCGCGACGAACCCGGGTCGCCCTGGCGGCCGGCACGGCCGCGCAGCTGGTTGTCGATGCGGCGCGACTCGTGGCGCTCGGTGCCGACGATATGCAGGCCGCCGGCGGCCTTGACCTGCTCGTGCAGCGACTGCCATTCATCCTCGAGCTGCTGGATGCGCGCGGCCTTGTCGGCGTCGGACAGGTTCGGGTCCGCTTCGATAAAGCCGGACTGCTTTTCGACATTGCCGCCCAGCACGATGTCGGTGCCGCGGCCGGCCATGTTGGTGGCGATGGTGATCATCTTGGGCCGGCCGGCCTGCGCCACGATCTCGGCTTCGCGCGCGTGCTGCTTGGCGTTGAGCACCTGGTGCGGCAGCTGCT
>JABFVP010000201.1 GCA_013362725.1 Cupriavidus sp. | reverse complement strand
GCGCCAGCCTGACGTGGACCCGGGCGAAGTCGGGCCGCAGCTGCAGCTGCGCCCCGGCGCCAAAGTTGTCGCCGCCGACGACTCGGCGCTGGCGCGCGGCCTGATCGAGCAGGGCCTGAAGGCGCTGGGCGCGCCGGTGGTGATGACCAAGTCGGGCAAGGAGGCGTGGGAACTGCTGGACCGCATCGCGGCCGAGGCCGCCAGCCAGGGCCGACCGGTGCAGGACGACGTCGCGCTGGTGCTGACCGACCTGGAAATGCCCGAGATGGACGGCTTTACGCTGACCCGGAAAATCAAGGCCGACAGCCGGCTGAAATCGCTGCCGGTGGTGATTCACTCATCACTGTCGGGCGAGGCCAGCGAAGAGCATGTGCGCAAGGTCGGCGCCGACGCCTACGTGGCCAAGTTCGTCGCCAAGGAACTGGCCGACACCATCCGCGCGGTGCTGACCCGCTAAGCGCGCCGCCACGAGGCTGGAGCGGCAGGCACAAAATGCAAGCGCCCGCAACCATTCCCGTACGCCGGTCGGTTGCCTATAAAACGGGCACTCCAGCACGTTCCAGCGCGGGCGCGCCCTTCGCGGTTGTCAAGAGGGGGGATATCCACTGTTCCTGTGGATATTTTTTGTGGACAAGTCGGGGCCGCCGGTGCACTCCCGGCCGGTATCGCACGATGCCGGCCGGGAAGCCCCGTCCGCGGCCTGGCGCGGGCTCCCGCGCCGCCGCGCTCCCTGGCGCCGCCGCTCCTCGCTCTCCCTGTTCCCCCTCCCGTCCTGTGCCGTTGCCCTATTTGGGCTGTGCCACCGTGCGCAGATACGGCTTCAGCGTCTTGAAGCCCTGCGGGTATTTCTTGTTCGCTTCCTCGTCCGAGACCGAGGTCGGGATGATGACGTCCTCGCCCGGCTTCCAGTTCACAGGCGTGGCCACGGTGTGCTTGGCGTTGAGCTGCAGCGAATCCAGCAGCCGCAGCACCTCGTCGAAATTGCGCCCCGCGCTCATCGGGTACACCAGCATTGCCTTCACCTTCTTGTCCGGGCCGATGATGAACACCGAGCGGATGGTGGCGTTGTCGACCGCGGTGCGCGGGCCGCCGCCGCTGGCCTCGGGGTGGATCATGTCGTAGAGCTTGGCCACCTTCAGGTCGGCGTCGCCGATCATCGGGTAGTTGACGGTACAGCCCTGCGTTTCCTCGATGTCCTTGACCCAGCGCTGGTGGTCGCCCACCGGATCGATGCTTAGTCCGATGATCTTGGTATTGCGCTTGTCGAACTCGGGCTTGAGCCGGGCCATGTAGCCCAGCTCGGTGGTGCACACCGGCGTGAAGTCCTTGGGATGCGAGAACAGGATGGCCCAGCCGTCGCCGATCCACTCGTGGAAGCTGATCTGGCCTTCCGTGGTCTCGGCGGTGAAATCAGGGGCTTGCTCGCCCAGTCGAATCGCCATGGTTGCGCTCCTTGCAGTTGGCTTGGTTTGGAATCGCGCGTTGCCGCGCACGCTTGCCCGCTAATGTCCGCTATCCCGATCTCGCTCCGCCGCTAGTGGAAGACCAGCACCGGGATCGTGCTATGGGTCAGCACCTTGTGTGTCTCGCTCCCGATCAGCAGCGCCTGCAGCCCGCGCTTGCCATGCGACGACATCACGATCAGGTCGCAGTCGCGCTGCTGGGCGCAGGCGATGATGGCCTGCCAGGGATGGTCGTCGGTGGCGGTGATGGTGTCGCACGGCACGCCGGCCTGCGCCGCGGACTGGCTTAGCGCGGCCAGGAAGGTGTCGGCGTGGCGCGCGGCTTCGGCGGCGAAGTTGCTCTTGGTATCTTGCAGGCTGGTGAGCCGGTAGGTCAGCACGTGGTACTCGGGAAGCACATGCAGCCCGGTCACGCGGGCGCCGATGCGGCTGGCAAAGGCCATCGCGCGGCCCACCATGGCGTCGGCGCGCGCGGAGCCGTCGGTCGGTACTAGCAGGTGCCTGTACATGATGAGCCTCCGCTTGCAGAGAGATACCGAGATACCGCGCCGGCCTGGCGCTCCGCGCACTGGCGGCCAAGCCAATCCAGTATAGGAATTGCGCGGCATAAGGAACAGGACACCGGACGACCGCGACGCGGCCGCGAGCCAGCGCCGGTGGCGCGGGAAAACATTAACATCCTGTTATCATCCGATGCACCTGTACCCCCGCACCGAAGGAAGGGACCGACGCATGATTGCGCTGCGCGAAGCTTGGCTGGCCGGATTGTTCCGCCGCGGCAACTGGCTGCCGAACCTGGTGTCCGGCGTGATCGTGGGGGTGGTGGCGCTGCCGCTGGCGATGGCGTTTGCGATTGCCTCGGGCGCCAAGCCGGAGCAGGGCCTGTACACGGCCATCGTCGCCGGGCTGGCGGTGTCGCTGTTCGGCGGCAGCCGGCTGCAGATCGCAGGGCCCACCGGCGCCTTTATCGTGGTGCTGTCCGCGGTGACGGCGCGCCACGGCATCGACGGCTTGCAGATCGCCACGCTGATGGCGGGCCTGATCCTGCTGGCGATGGGACTGACCCGGCTGGGCAGCGTGATCCGCTACATTCCCGCGCCGGTGATCGTGGGCTTTACCGCGGGCATCGGCGTGATTATCTTTGTCGGCCAGTGGCGCGATTTCTTCGGGCTGCCGCCGGTGGCCGGCGCGCATTTCCATGAAAAGCTCTGGCACCTGCTGCAGGCGCTGCCGCAATGGCACCCGGCCACCACCGCGCTGGCGCTGGGCAGCCTGGCGCTGGTGGTAGGCGCGCCACGCGTGCGCTGGCTGCGGCGCGTGCCGGGGCCGCTGGTGGCGCTGGTAGTGGCCACCGCGGCGCAGGCGCTGTTCCGCTTCGACGGCGTCGCCACCATCGGCACCGCTTTCGGCGGCCTGCCGCGAGGCCTGCCGGTGCCGGCCTTGCCTGACATCACGCTGGCGCGGGTGCTGGAGCTGGCCGGGCCCGCTTTCACCATTGCCATGCTTGGCGCAATCGAGTCCTTGCTGTCCGCGGTGGTGGCCGACGGCATGGCCGGCACCCGGCATGATTCCAACCAGGAGCTGGTCGGCCAGGGCATCGCCAATGTGCTGGCGCCGCTGTGCGGCGGGTTTGCCGCCACCGGCGCGATCGCGCGCACCGCCACCAATATCCGCAATGGCGGCAACAGCCCGCTGGCCGGCGTGGTGCACGCGCTCACGCTGGTGCTGGTGCTGCTGTTCCTGGCGCCGCTCGCGGCCAGCGTGCCGCTGGCCGCGCTCGCCGCGATCCTGTTCGTGGTGGCGTACAACATGAGCGAGATGCGCCAGTTCGCCCGCATGGTGCGGCGCGCGCCGCGCGCCGATGTCGCGATCCTGCTGATCACCTTTACGCTGACGGTGCTGACCGACCTGGTGGTGGCGGTCAATATCGGCGTGATCCTGGCCATGCTGCAGTTCCTGCGGCGCATGTCGGCATCGGTGGAAGTGGCACCCCAGCCCGCCGAGGCGGTGGCGCGTGAACTCGGCGATGCCGGCACCGGCGCGGCGCGGATGCCGCCGAGCGTGCTGGTCTATATCATCGATGGCCCGTTCTTCTTCGGCGCGGTCGAAGCGTGCGAGCGCGCGCTGGTGCAGACCCATACCGAGCCGCGCGTGCTGCTGATCCGCCTGGGCCGCGTGCCCTTCATGGACATGACCGGCCTGCAGACGCTCGAGGCGGTGATCGTCACGCTGCAAAAGCGCGGGGTCGCGGTGGTATTGGCCGAAGCCAATGCAAGGGTCAGGGACAAGCTGGCGCGCGCCGGCGTGCTGGCGGCGCTGGGCGAGGGCAACTACGCGGATTCGCTGGCGCAGGCGGCGCGACGCTGCGCCATGCTTGCTGCAGACAAGCAAGGCGAGGACACCGCTCCGCGCTGAGTCACTTCTTCTGACGTGCGCTGCCCGCCGGCTTCGGCTTGGTGGCGTAATCCACGCCATGCTGCGCCAGGTAATCGCGGATCAACTGGCGCACCACCTGCGACGGCGTCAGGTCCTGCGCGGCGCACAGCGTTTCAAAGGCCTTCTTCTTGACCGGGTCGATCAGGATGGTCAGGCGGGCGGTCTTGGATTCCATGAGGGTGTGCGGCGGTCCGGGCCGGTGATGGCGGCGGCGATGGGATGGGCATTATATACAGGGCCACCGCGGCACCGGCGGCCGTTCGCATGCTGGCGGCGTGCTCCTCCTCTGCCGCCTGCGGGAGAGGGGCCGGGGGAGAGGGCGGGCGCGTGGCAAGCACGATGCGCCAGACTTCGTGGCAGCTCCGGCCCTCTCCCCCACCCCTCTCCCACTTCGCGGGAGAGGGGAGCGCATACCGGCGGCGCCAGTTTCTGCACAAGCGATAGGCGGGCCGGCGCCTGTTGCCCTGATCCTTATTCCGACATCTGCAGATCCGCGATCACCGCCGCGAGGAAACGCGCAGCCTCTCCGCCCGTGACCACGCGGTGGTCGAAGGTCAGGCTCAGCGGCATCACCCGGTGCACCGCGGGCGCGCCGCCGGCCGCGACCACTTCGTCGCGCACGCGTCCGGCGCCCAGGATTGCCACGGTGGGCGGCACCACGATGGGCGCGGCATAGCGCCCCGCGATCATGCCGAAGTTGGACAGCGTGATGGTGTTGCCGCGCATCTCCTCGGGGGCGATGGTGCGCGCGCGGATGTCGGCGCGCATGCGGTCGAGGCCGTGGCGCAGGTCGGCGGCGTCGCGGTTGCCGACATCGCGTAGCACCGGCACGAACAGGCCCTCGGGCAGGTCCGCGGCAATGCCGACGTCGATCTTCTTCAGCACGTGGCGGCGCCCGGTCTGGCCTTCATACCAGGCATTGAGGCCGGGCTCGGCGCGGCAGCCGGCCACCAGCGCGCGCACCAGCCGGATGGTGACGTCGGCGCCCGCGTGCCAGGCATGGATGTCGGCGTCGTCCATCACGGTGGCGGCGGCCACTTCCGCCTGCGCGCGCGCCATGTTCTGCGCCATCGCGCGGCGCACGCCGCGCAGTTCCTCGGGTGCGCCCACCTCGGCCAGCGTGCTGGCGACGCGTTCCACGTCGGCGGCGGTGACCACCCCTTCCGGCCCGGAGGCGGTGGCCATGGCGAGGTCCACGCCCAGCCGCCGCGCCAGCGCGCGCAC
>JABFVP010000491.1 GCA_013362725.1 Cupriavidus sp. | reverse complement strand
CGCCGACGCCAGCAGTTCCAGGCCGTAGTCGTTGACCGCGACCGAGAACGTGGCCGGCACCTGTTGCCCCAGCCTCCATGCCAGCAGGCTGCCCAGTCCAAGGTGGACCGAGCGTCCCGCGAACGGATAGAGGAACAGGTGCCAGCCCTCGCGCGAATGCAGCGATTCGGCCAGCAGGGTATGGCGCGAGGGCAGCGCGGACCACTGCGCCTGCAGGTCCACCAGGGGCTGGATCAGCGGCAGCTCGGGGGTATCGCGCGGATCCAGGCGGCCCGCCGCGGCGGCGGCGAGCGTGTCGATCACCGCCTCGGCCAGCTCGGTCGACATCGGCATCTTGCCGCCGTTCCAGCGCGGCACCACCGGGCGTCGGCCGGTCGCGCGGCGCACGAAGGCGGTCATCTCCTGCACTCGCACCAGTTCCAGCAGCCGGCCGCCGAACAGGAAGCAGTCGCCGGGCGCGAGCCGCGCGATAAAGCCTTCTTCCACCGAGCCCAGCGAAGCGCCGCCGGTGCCCGCGCGGCTCCAGTAGCGCACCTGCATGGTGGCGTCGCTGACGATGGTGCCCACGCTCATGCGGTGGCGCCGTGCCAGGCCCGCGTCCGGCACGCGCCAGACGCCATCGTCGTCGGGCACCGCGCGGCGGAAATCCGGGTATGCCGACAGCGTCGCGCCGCCCTGGCGCACGAAGTCCAGGCACCACTGCCATTCGTCGTCGGTCAGGCCGCGGTAGGCCCACGCGGAGCGCACCTCGGCCAGCAGCGCTTCGGGCCGGAAGCCGCCGCCCAGCGCCACCGTCACCAGGTGCTGCACCAGCACGTCGAGCGGTTTGTCGGGCGACTCGCGTGCCTCGATCCGGCCCGCCAGCACCGCATGCCGCGCGGCGACGGCCTCGACCAGTTCCAGGCTGTGCGTGGGCACCACCGTCACGCGCGAGGCGCGGCCCGGCGCATGGCCGGAGCGGCCGGCGCGCTGCAGCAGGCGCGCCACGCCCTTGGGCGAGCCGACCTGCAGCACGCGCTCCACCGGCAGGAAGTCGACGCCAAGGTCCAGGCTGGAGGTGCACACCACCGCGCGCAGTGCGCCGTTCTTCAGGTTCAGCTCGACCCATTCGCGCACCGCGCGGTCGAGCGAGCCGTGGTGCAGCGCAATCTCGCCCGCCCAGTCGGGCCGTGCATCGAGCAGCGCCTGGTACCACAGCTCGGCCTGCGAGCGCGTATTGAGGAACACCAGCGTGGTGCCGCTGTGCGCCAGTTCTTCGACCACGTGCGGCAGCATCGACAGCCCCAGGTGGCCGGCAAAAGGGAAGCGGCTGGCGTTGTCGGGCAGCAGGGTGTCGATCACCAGGGTCTTGGGCGTGTGGCCGTGCACCAGCGCGCGCCGCTCATCCGGTATGCCGCTCAGCAGCACGTCGGCCGCATGCGGCAGGTTGCCGAGCGTGGCCGACAGCCCCCACACCATCAGCGCGGGCTGCCATTGCCGCAGGCGTGCCAGCGCAAGCTGCACCTGCACGCCGCGCTTGTTGCCGAGCAGTTCATGCCATTCGTCGACCACCACCATGCGCACGCGCCGCAGGGTCTCGTGCGCGTCGGCACGGGTCAGCATCAGCGTCAGACTTTCGGGCGTGGTCACCAGGGCGGTCGGCAAGCGCCGCTGCTGCGCCGCGCGCTCGGCGCTGCCGGTGTCGCCGGTACGCAGCGCGACGGTCCAGTCGAGGTCGAGCTCGGCCAGCGGCGCCTGCAGCGCGCGCGTGGTGTCGGCCGCCAGCGCGCGCATCGGCGTCAGCCACAGCACGGTCAGCGGCGGCGCGGGCTTGTCGTGCGACGGGGCCGCGCGCGGCGTGGCGAATGCCATCAGCGCGCCCAGCCATGCCGCATAGGTCTTGCCGGTGCCGGTGGTGGCATGCAGCAGTCCGCTCTGGCCGCGCGCGATCGCGGTCCAGACTTCGCGCTGGAAGGCGAAGGGCTGCCAGCCGCGCGCATCGAACAGCGCCTGCATGCCCTGGGCCACCGTCAATGGAGGTGGGGTGGGCGCCGCATCGATGATCACGGGCTGGCGCGCGCCGCGCGGGGTCATGCCGCATCCTCCCGCGGTGTGCCCGCAGCGGGCAGCATCGCTTCGAGCGTGGCCAGCGTGTCGGCCTCTTCGATAGGCTTGTCGGTGCGCCAGCGCAGCATGCGCGGAAAGCGCACCGCGATGCCGCTCTTGTGGCGGCCGCTGCGGGCAATGCCTTCGAAACCGAGCTCGAACACCTGGGTCGGCTCCACGCTGCGTACCGGGCCGAATTTCTCGACCGTGGTGCGGCGCACGATGGCGTCGACCGCGCGCATCTCGGCATCGGTCAGGCCCGAATAGGCCTTGGCGAAGGGCACCAGCGCGCGGCCCGGCGTACCGGGCGGGCCGTTCCAGACCGCGAAGGTGAAGTCGGTATAGAGGCTGGCGCGGCGGCCGTGGCCGCGCTGCGCGTAGACCAGCACGGCATCGACCGAGTACGGGTCGATCTTCCACTTCCACCAGACGCCGACATCCTTGGTGCGGCCCGAGCCATAGGCCGCGCCGGCGGCCTTCAGCATGAAGCCCTCCACGCCCAGCTCGCGCGAGGCGTCGCGCAGGCGGGCATAGTGCTCCCAGCTGTCGGCGTCGACCAGCGGGCTCAGTTCAAGCGCGGGATGGACGTGCTCCTCCACCACCTGTTCCAGCCGCGCGCGGCGTTCGGCTTGCGGCCGGTTGCGCCAGTCTTCGCCCTGCCACTCGAGCAGGTCGTACGCCATCAGGATGGCGGGCGCCTCGCGCAGCAGCCTGGCGCTCAGCGTCTTGCGGCCGATGCGCTGCTGCAGCAACGCGAACGGCTGCACGCGCCCCTGCTGCCAGATCACGATCTCGCCATCGAGCACGGTGCCGTCCGGCAACGTCGCGGCGGCTTGCTGCAGTTCCGGGAAGCGCTCGGTGATCAGTTCCTCGCCGCGCGACCACAACCAGGTCTGGCCGGCGCGCCGCACCAGCTGGGCGCGGATGCCGTCCCACTTCCATTCCACCAGCCACGCGCCGGGCGCGCCCAGCACGCTGTCGAACTGCTCGGCCGGGGCCTGCAGCGGATGGGCCAGGAAGAACGGATACGGCTGGCCGCCGGCGCGCAGGGCGCGGTCGTCTTCGTCCTCGGGCGCCAGCAGGGCCAGGAACCGGGCCGCGTCGGGCCGCGCCGACAGGTCGGTGTAGCCAACCATGCGCTCGGCCACGCGCTTTGGGTCGATGCCGGCCACCTCGCCCAGCGCGCGCGTCACCAGCAGCCGCGACACGCCCACGCGGAAGGCGCCGGTGATCAGCTTGAACAGCACCAGCCGGCCATGCGCGTCGAGCGGGCGCCACAGCGCATCGAGCCGCGGCAGCAGCGCTTCGGGCGGCAGCCCGCGCAGCGGCAGCAGCCGTTGCTCGACCCATTCGGCCAGGCCGGCGTGGTCGGCATCCTGCGGGTCCGGCAGCAACAGCGCGATGGTTTCGGCGAGATCGCCGACGGCCTGGTAGCTTTCCTCGAACAGCCACTCGGGCAGGTCCGCCGCCTGCCGCGCCAGGTCGCGCAGCAGCGATACCGGCACGATCTGGCGCGGCTTGCCGCCCGCCAGGAAATAAACGGCCCACGCGGCATCCTCGGGCGGCGCGGTGCGCAAGTAATCGACCAGCGCGGCCAGCCGGGCCTTGGTCGACGTGGTGCCGTCCAGCGCGGCGTAGAGGTCGGCAAAGGCCTTCATGGTGCCGCCTCCTCCTGGCCCGTTTCGCCGGGCACCGCCGGGTCCGGGCGTGCGGCTTCATCGTCGTCGCCGTACTCGGTGTCGAAGGCCTGCGCCTGCCAGCCGCGCTCGCCCAGATAGCGCACCATCACCGGCACGTTGCCGTGGGTCACGATGATGCGTGCGGCGCCGGTGGCGCTGATCGCCTGCAGCAGTCCGGGCCAGTCGGCATGGTCGGACAGCGCAAAGCCGCGGTCGACACCGCGCCGCCGGCGCGTGCCGCGCAGCTGCATCCAGCCGCTGGCGAAGGCGTCCGAGGCATCGCCGAAACGCCGCAGCCACGGCGAGCGCTGTGCCGACGGCGGCGCCACCACCAGCGCCTGGCGCAGCAGCGGACTGCGCGCCGGCAGCTCGGTGGCCAGCGTCATCGGCGGCAGCGCGACGCCGGCCCCGGCATAGGCGGCGTTGAGCTGCGTCAGCGCGCCATGCACGATCACCGGCCCGGGCATGCCATCGCCGCCGGCATGCCGCAGCAGGCCGTGCAGGATGCGCTGCGCCTTGCCGAAGGTATAGGCGTAGACGATGCTGGCGCGCCCGGCACGGGCATTGGCCTGCCACCAGTCGAAGATCTCGGCCATCAGCGCCGCCTGCGGCGGCCAGCGGTAGATCGGCAGGCCGAAGGTGCTTTCGGTGATGAAGGTGTCGCAGGGCACCGGCTCGAACGGGTCGCAGGTGCCGTCGGCTTCCAGCTTGTAGTCGCCCGAGGCCACCCAGACCTGGCCGCCGTGCTCCAGCCTGACCTGCGCAGAGCCCAGCACGTGCCCCGCGGGATGCAGGCTCAGCGTGACGCCGTGGTGGGTGATGCGTTCACCGTAGCGCAGCGTATCGAGGTGGATGCCCGGCAGGCGCGCCAGCAGCACGCCGCGGCCTGGCGCCGCGCACAGGTAATGCGCATGGCCGAAGCGCGCGTGGTCGGAATGAGCGTGGGTGATGACGGCGCGCTCGACCGGGCGCCATGGGTCGATGTAGAAGTCGCCGGGCGGGCAATAGAGGCCTTCCGGCCGGGCGACGATCAGGTCGCCGGGGCGGGCGGAATCGGGTAGCGGCCGGGTGGTGTCCAAGCGTGCCTCCTGATGCACTGCGGCCGGCGCGCGGCCGCGATGCTCCCGCGGAGGGAGACCTGGGCATCATACTGCGCGGCGCTGCCGGGTGTGGAGGCGGTGGGGGCTGGTTCGGGTGTCGGTGGGGGTCTGACAACATGCAGGCCGCAGGGGCTGTGCTTCGGCGCAACTGCGCTGTCGGTTTGCTCCCTCTCCCGCGCGCGGGAGAGGGAGCGGGCCGGCGCTGGCAATAGCGACGGGGGGAACTTCGTGGAGACTTCGGCCCGCACCCCCAACCCCAC
>JABFVP010000412.1 GCA_013362725.1 Cupriavidus sp. | reverse complement strand
CCCTTCCGCCGGGAACCACAGCGCATTGCGTTCGCCGAGCACGGTGCCGGTGGTGCCATCCGAATACAGCGCCGAGCCCTCCGGCAGCGCAAACACCTGTTCCGGCGCGTTGATATGCAGAAACTCCGCCAGTCGCTCTTCGCGGCTTTCGCCGTTGTGCCCGGCGGGCTTGCCGCTGATGAAGTGCGGATTGATCTGGAACGGCACCAGCCCCAGCGCGCGCAGCGACGGCGGCTGCACGATCGGCATGTCGTTGGTGGTGCGGATGGTCGGGCAGGCGACGTTGCTGCCGGCGCTCCAGCCCACGTACGGCGTGCCGGCGCGCACCTTCGCGCGGATCGCCTCGACGATACCGGCGTCGTAGAGACGCTTGAGCAGCGCGAAGGTGTTGCCGCCGCCGACCGCGATGGCGTCGGCCTGCTGCACGGCGCGCAGCGGATCGGCGCTGTGGTGGATCGAATCCAGCGCGTAGCCGAGCTTTTCGAACACCGGCCTGACCATGCCCTCGTAGGTATCGAAGCTGAAGGTCACGCCGGCGAACGGCACGAACAGCACCTTGCGCGGCTCATGTTTGAGCAGCGTGTGGATCTGCTCGCCGGCGTGCTCGAGGTAACCGAGGTTGTCCTTGCGCGAGCTGCTCATCAAAAGGATGCGTTGGGTCATGTCTTGCTTTCCGTCGGTTCAGGTGTGGGGTCAGGCGATCGCCGCGCGCACCAGCGCGGCGACGCGGTCGATTTCGTCATGCGTGTTGAAGTAGTGCAGCGACACGCGCGCCATGGTCGACACGCCGTAGCGCGCCAGGATGGCGTCGGCCATGAAGTTGCCGGCTTCGATAATGCATTGCTGCGCCTCCAGCGCCGCGACGATGCGGGCCGGGTCGACGCCGCGCACGTTGAACGGCACGATGCCGATGCGATGGGCCACGTCGGCCGGGCCGTACAGCTCGAAGCCGGGGATCGACGAGAGCTTCGCCACTGCGTATTCCGTCAGGTCGCGCACGCGCGCTTCGATGGCATCGATGCCGATCGCGGCGGCGTAGTCGATGGCGGTGCCCAGGCCCAGGATGGCCGGCACGATCGGACAGCCTGCTTCGAAGCGCTTCGCACCCGGCACCAGCGACAGCGCGCCGGTGTCGCGGTCATAGGCACCATTCCACCAGCCCACCAGCATCGGTTCGACCTGACCGATCCGTTCGCGGCGCACATACAGGAAGCCGGAGCCTTCGGTCGCGCGCAGCGCCTTGCGGCCGCAGCCGGCGAGGAAGTCGCAGCCGAGCTCGGCCACGTCCGAGCGCAGCATGCCCACGCTCTGCGCACCGTTGACCAGCGACAGCACGCCGTGCTGGCGCGCCACCGCGCAGATCCGCGCGGCGGGCTGCACCGCGCCGGTGGAATTGGGCAGGTGCGAGAAGGTCAGCAGGCGCGTGCGCGGCGTGATGGCGGCCGCGAAGGCTTCGGGCGACAGCAGCCCTTCGGCATCGGCCGCCACCATCTTCACCACGATGCCGTGCGATTGCTCCAGGCGGCGCCACGGCAGCAGGTTGCTCAGCATCTCGGTGTCGGCCACCAGCACTTCATCACCGGCTTGCCAGGCGATGCCGCGCGCAACGATCGAGATGCTCTCGGTGGCGTTCTTGGTGAAGGCGAGTTCGTCGGCCGCGCAGTTCAGCCACGCCGCCAGCGTGGCGCGCACGGCTTCCACGCGCGCATAGGTCTCTTTGCGGAACGCCGGCAGGTAGATGCCGACGTGGCCGGTGTCGAGCAGGTAGCTGCGCACGGTGTCGAGCACGCCGTCGGGCGGGATCGAGGCCGCGGCGGTGTCGAGATAGATGGTGGATGCCGTCAGCGGGGTGTCGGCGCGGATTGCCTGGATATCCATGGAAAGTCTCGGGAAATGACAGCGGGGCGCAGCGCATGCGCCCGCAGGTAGGGCTTACTTCTTCAGCTTGGTGACCGAACCGAAGAAGCTGAACAGGGCGTCGCCCGCGATCACGCCGCCGGCAAAGGCGCTCATCTCGGCCACGTGCCTGTCGCCGCGCAGGCGCTGCAGCGCGAAGCGGATTGCCAGGCCCGCCAGCACCGCCCAGCCGGCCAGCGGCGAGGCAATCAGCATGCCGGTGGAGAGCAGGATGCCAAGCTGGCGCTTCGAGCCGCCGAGCCACTGCAGCAGCGCGCCGGGAACGGCCCAGATCATCAGGTTGCGCGCGATCTCGGCCGACGAGCCCGCCTTGATCGAGGCCGCGTAGACGCGGTCCACCGGCGGGATCAGGCCCTGCGCGAAGAAGCTGCCGTGGAACACCAGCACCACCACCGCGGCCACCGCGAAGCCGATCATCGCGGCCAGGAACTGCTGCTTGCGCCCGGCCAGCTCGGCCTCCATGTCGCGGCCTTCGCCGCGCAGCAGGTAGCCGGTCTTGAGGTCGTAGCCCATGTCGGCGAAGGCCGGGCCGGTTGCGGCCGAGAAGCCCACCAGCACGGCCAGCGCGGTCGGCGGAAAGCCGATCAGGATGCCGATGGTCAGCGTGATCAGCGCCACTGCGAAGGCCGGGAACCAGCCCGAGTGCATCGCCGCGATGCCGACGATCAGCTCATGCACGTAGGCGGCAAAGGCCGCGTAGAGCACGAACAGCACCAGCATGCCCAGCGACATGTCCGAGATATGCCCGGCCAGCACCGAGATCAGCAGCGCGATCGCCAGGTAGACCAGGAAGCCGCCCGACAGGATGCGGCTGGCGCTCGCGGCCGGGACTTCGATGGTGCGCGCCTCGGCCGCCGGCGCGTGGCGCGCGCGGCGGATTTCATGTGCCACCTGGAACAGCGCGACGATGCCCGCGCCGATCATCAGCCCATGCGGGATATACGCCCTGGCGATATCGATGCCGGTCAGCGCCACCGAATAGCCGCGCACCAGCAGGCCGATGCCGAACATGGTCAGCGCCGCCAGATTGCCCAGGAAGGCCGCGCCGAACGCGGACATCGGCACGCCCAGCCACGCACCGCCCACGCCTACGGCAATGCCCAGGCCCAGGAAGGCCGCCTTGCGCCCGCCGCGGTCGCCCGCCCAGATCGCCTCGGCGGTGGCGATGCCGGCCGGCCAGGTGCCGGTGGCCGGGAAGATCTTGCTGCCGAACAGGAAGTACAGCATCGCGCCGTCGACGAACATGGCGATCACCGCGCCGATCAGCATCGGCGTGGCCAGCTCGGGCATGCCCATCGCGTACGGCACGCCGATCGGGATCATCAGCGAGTTGGCGGCGCCGAAGGTGGCCGACGAGATCGCGGTCTGCACCAGGTTCTGCCGCTCCAGCACGCGGAAGCGCCGCGTGACCTCGAGCGGGATGCGCGAGAACACGATTGCGATCAGCGCGCCGATGATCGAGGTATTGGCCGAGATCCCCAGCGACACGATCAGCTGCATGCCGATCATGGCGCCGAACACCGACAGCCCCACGGAGACCAGCAGCAGCAAGGGCTCCATGAAGCGCGTCCGTGTCGCGGGCTGCGCCGCCATCGGCGCGTTCAGTGGTGTTGGCATGGTCATGTCGTCGCTCCCCGCAGTGTTGTCTGGTTTTGTCTGTTGTGTGTGATGCCTGGCGCGCGCTCAGCGCATCAAGCCGGCCAGCGGGCCGATGGTTGGCTGGAACGCCAGCATGGCCTTGGCATGCGCGCCCGCGTCGAGGGCGAAGCGTTGCCCCGCCTCGATCGAAGAGCGCAACTGGTGCTGGCTGTGCGCGATGTCCGTGCACAGGCCGTGGTCACCGTCCAAGCTTCGAAGTGTTATTGTCTCTATATAAGAGACGACGTCTCTGATTCAGAGAAATGCTAGGCCTCGCTCCCACCGGCAACAATCAGGGTTAACGCGCATTCGTCTTCCCGACGCGGGCGAATAGCGACCATGCGCCGTTGCCTATACTTGGCGCAGGCCGACTGCTACGGGAGGCACCCATGGCTGCGGAAGACCACGGTTATGGCGACGAAGCGGCCCGCATCGCGCACCGCCGCCGCCTGCTCGGCATCGCACCGCGCACGCATCAGGGCCAGCGCAACTGGGCGCTGGCGCTGTCCGGCGGCGGCATCCGCAGCGCCACCTTCTGCCTCGGCGTGATGCAGGCGCTGGCCGGCACCGAGATGCCGGCAAACACGACCGCGGCTACCCCGCAAGGCGACGCGCCCCAGACGCCCGCGGCGAGCGCGGCTGCCTCGGCGCAGACCATCCCCGGGCTGGCTTCGCTGCTGGCCCGGTTCGATTACCTGTCGACCGTCAGCGGCGGCGGCTACCTCGGCGCCTTCTTCGTCAGCCTGTTCGTGCCGGGGCGCCTGCGCCGCGGCACCGGCCCGGTCCAGGCGGCGGCCGACGCCTATCACACACTGCAATGCGAGCCGCCGGGCCGCATCCACACCTCGGTCTCCTATGCCGCCGATCCCGGCCGCGGCGCGGTCGCGTGGCTGCGCGAGAACGGCCGCTACCTGTCGCCCACGGGCGCGGGCGACAACCTCTATGCCGCCGCGCTGGTGGCGCGCAACTGGCTGGCGATGCACTACGTGATCGGCAGCGCGCTGCTGGCGTTGCTGTCGCTGCTGGCGCTGCTGCTGCACGGCGCGGCGGGCACCTGGTACGGGTTCGGACGCTATGAGATGGACCTGCTCCACGATGCGCGGCAGGCCTTCAACCAGGGCGAATGCGCGATCTGGTGGAGCCCGCTGCTGTGGCTGCCGCTGGTCACGGTGGTGCTCGGCGCGGTGCCGCCCGGGCTGGCGTACTGGCTGGTCTATCCACGCGCCAGCGAGCCGCAGGCGCCGGGCCGCTTCTTCAGCCCAGCGCCGATGGTGGCCACGCTGCTCGGACTGCTGTTGCTCGCCGCCGCGTATTGGTCGGAGCGGATCGGTGCGCAGCCGCTGCCGGCGCAGCTGTTTGCTGCGCTGGGCGTGCTGACCTGGCTTGGCGTGCTGGCCTGCCTGGTGATGCTGCAGGGCGAGCCGCGCACCGTGTCCGGCTATCGCGTGCGCGCCACGCGTGCGCTGCGCACGGCGGTGACGCTCACGCTGTGGCTGGCGGCACTGGGCGTGGCCGATACCGTCGCGCGCACCACCTACCTGTATGCCCAGGCTGCCGGCCATCCGTGGGGCGTGGCGC
>JABFVP010000055.1 GCA_013362725.1 Cupriavidus sp. | reverse complement strand
ACGCCAAGCTGCAGGCCACTGCCGCCGAGCCGGCGCAGGACCCGCTGCACATCCTGGACTGGGTCAACCTGTTCGCCCTGGCCGTGAACGAGGAGAACGCCGCCGGCGGCCGTGTCGTCACGGCGCCAACCAATGGCGCCGCAGGCATCGTGCCGGCCGTGCTTCACTACTACTGGCGCTTCGTGCCCGGCGCGAACGAAGGAGGTGTGATGGACTTCCTGCTCACCGCCGGAGCCATCGGCATCCTCTACAAGGAAAACGCGTCGCTTTCCGGCGCCGAGGTCGGCTGCCAGGGCGAGGTGGGCGTGGCCTGCTCCATGGCCGCGGGTGCCTTGTGCGCCGTGCTCGGCGGCACGCCCGAGCAGGTCGAGAACGCCGCCGAGATCGGCATGGAACACCACCTGGGCCTGACCTGCGACCCCGTCGGCGGGCTGGTCCAGATTCCCTGCATCGAGCGCAACGCCATCGCCGCCGTGAAGGCGCTCAATGCGGCCCGCATGGCCCTGCAGGGCGACGGCTCGCACTTCGTCAGCCTGGACAAGGTCATCAAGACCATGCGCGAAACGGGCGCCGACATGATGAGCAAGTACAAGGAAACAGCCCGCGGCGGCCTGGCGGTGAACATCGTCGAGTGCTGAAAGCGCACGACGCGGCGGCAGTCAGTCACGGCACTGAACGCGTTCCGAATCCGGCCAGCGCCGCATAGCCGCGCACCACGCGCTCGCGCTCCTCGTGCGAAGCGACGTCTTCGATATTGACGAATCCGCCGGGCGCACGGGCCTCGACCAGGTCGATCACGCCTTCCGGACCGCCCCTGCGATTGGCCAGCACGATCCCGGCCGTCGCGGGGCGGCGTTGGGCGTCATAGCCGGCAAGCGCACCCTCCACCGTGGCGGCAGTGGCCGCTCCCAGGTGCCGCGCCAGGGCGTCGGCGTCGAGGATGGCCTGACTCGCCCCGTTCGAGCCCACCGGATACATCGGGTGCGCGGCATCGCCCAGCAGCGTGACGCGTCCGAACGACCATCGGGGCAGCGGCTCCCGGTCGCAGTTGGGGTACTCGTAGAAGTCGCCGGTCTTGCGGATGATCTCCGCCGGATCGACGTAGTCGAGCCGGAATCGGTCGCGCACGAACGGCAAGACCTCGTCGAGGTTGCCGGGGCGGCTCAGTCGCCCAGCGACAACGCCCGCGCCTGCGCCGCCTGCGCCTTCGCCATCACCGCCCAGTTGGTCAGGCGCAGGCCCCCATCGCCCGCGACCTTGCCAATCGGATAGAAGACGAACTTTGCAAGGTTGCCGCCCGCGATGGCCATGGTGCGGCCGTCGCGCCATGTCGGCCATGTGGTCGCCCCGCGCCAGAGCATGACTCCGTTCCAGACCGGCGGGCCTTCATCCGGATAGAGTGCGGCGCGCACCGTCGAGTGGATGCCGTCGGCCCCGACGAGCAGGTCGCCCGACGACCGAAGCGTCGTGCCGTCACTGCGCGCGGCGCCGATCAACACCCGTCTGCTGTCCTGCCGCAAGCCGGTGACGGTGCATCCGGCATGGATGACCGCAGCACCGATCCGATCGATCACCGCCCGGTGGATGAGCCCCAGGAGCCTGCCGCGATGAATGCTGAACTGCGGCACCTCGTGGCCCGCGTCGATACCGCGCAGTTCGTGCCACACGACCTGTCCGAAGCGGTTGGCATAGACGAGTTCGCGCGTACGGATACCGGCCGCATCCAGTTCGTCCAGCAGGCCAAGCTCTGCCAGCAGCCCCACTGCGTGCGGCAGCATGTTGATGCCCACGCCGAGTTCGCGCACCGCCTCGGCACGCTCGAAGATCTCGACCTCCACGCCCGCCCGGTGCAGGAACAGCGCGGCGGTCAGGCCGCCAATGCCGGCCCCGGCAATCAGTGCCTTCATGGCTGCCGCCGCGAATATTCGAGCTGCAGGGCGACGACGTCTGCGGTGGCGCGCCCGTAGCGTGCCTCGATGGCGCGAAGGGACTGGTCCAGCGCATGCGCTGCCTTCTGATCGACGAATGCAAGGGTGCGTCCCTTTTCCTGCCGGTTGACGGCGAGCTCGTCTGGCAGCACGCGGATGCCGTTGCGGCTTTCAACCGCCGCGGTGGTCGGGGCGAGCGTGATCGCTCTCGACCTGTAGGTGCGAGACCAGGCGTCGGCCACGAGCGCAAGCGAAACCTCGTCCACTCCGGGGCGCAATTCGATGCCGATCTCCTCCTTTTTCCAGGAGGCCAGGACGTTGCCAAGCACGGTCGCCGCAAATGGCCGGGTGAACGCGAAGGCGTCGCTTGCGTGGCTTGCGTCCCATCGCGAAACGCCGAGATCGAGCGCAACCTCTGCCGCCCTCCGGCTTCCTGCAATGGCCTCGATCAAGGTCAGCATCGTGGGCATGGACGCGGAAATGCCCGTGGTGGTGGCCACGTTCCCGTCCACCACCATCCGCCGGTTCGCAACGTAGCTTGCCGCCGGGTGCCGGGAGAACAAGTCCTGGCGGTAGTACCAATGGGTCGTCGCTCGCCTGCCGTCCAGCAGTCCTGCAGCGGCCACGACCTTTGCGCCCGCGCACACGCCGATGATCACCGCACCCTTGCCGGCCTGCGCACGCAGCCAGGCCAGCACCGCCGGATCGTCGTCGCGGCTCATGGCCGGCACGATGACGTAGTCGGCGCCTTCGGCATGGCGCGCATCGAAGTCGGCAATGGTCGTATCCGCCTGTACCGAAAGCGCCGGGTAGAGACGTACGGCCCCTGCCTGCTTCGCCAGCATGAGCACATCCGCCACGTCCGCGCGCCGCAGGATGCCGGTCGGCATCAGGTAGTCGGTGGTTTCGGTCGCGTCGTTCAGGCCCACGACCGCGACGAGCGGCCGCTTGCGCTTTGGCGGCTTCAGGGCGGCCAGCATGGCATCCGTTTCCGCCTGGGCGATCGGCTTCGCTTCGGCCGCGACGGGTGCCGGCAAGCGCAGGAGCCATGCACCGAAACCCGCCAGGACCAGGGCGAGAAGCCCCGCTGCGCCCCACATGGCATGGCGCAAGGACATCACTTTCATCCGGATCAGGTTACCCATCGACGTGTTGGCTGGTATGTCAAAAATGTGCTATTTCCTGCCAATGCGCCGAATCGTCTTCGTGGTCTACCCGGGGTTCGAGCTTCTCGATGTTTCCGGGCCGGTTTCCGTCTTCAACAACGCAAACCGCGAGCTGGCAATGCGCGACGAGCCGCGCTTGTACGACGTCGATCTCGTGTCTCCAGCCGGCGGTCCGGTGGCCAGCAGCAGTGCCGTCGTCGTCCAGACGCGCGCCATCAACGACCTCTGCTGCGAAGCGGTCGACACATTGCTGGTCGCAGGGGCCGAGCGCGATCCGTTGCTCAAGGCCATGGGCGACCCGGCCATACGGCTCGCGGTGCCCACCATGGCCTGTGCAGCCCGGCGCTTCGGCTCGGTTTGCACCGGTGTATTTGTCCTGGCATCACTCGGGCTGCTCGAAGGCCATCGTGTCGCAACGCATTGGGATGCCTGCGCCCCGCTCGCGAAGGCCTTTCCGGCGTTGAGCGTCGACCCGGATGCGCTCTTCGTCGAAGACGGGCAGCACTGGACTTCCGCCGGCGTCACCACCGGCATCGACATGGCGTTGGCGATGGTCGCGAAAGACCTGGACGCGGCAATCGCCGGCGAGGTGGCGAAGCGGCTGGTGCTCTATGCGCGCCGCCCTGGCCATCAATCGCAGTTCAGCCCGTTGCTGCAGGCGCAAGCCAAGGCCGACAGCCCCTTCGCGGATCTCATCGGATGGATCCAGTCCAACCTCCGCGCACCGCTGGATGTGCCTGCTCTGGCGGCGCGCGCGGGCCTGTCGGAGCGCACGTTCCACCGCCGGTTCGTGGCGTCGGTCGGCCAGACACCCGCCCGCTTCGTGGAGGCCGCACGCCTGGATGCGGCGCGCCTGCTTCTCTCGCGGGGAACCTCGCTGAAGTCGGTCGCCGCGCAGGTGGGACTGTTTCCGGCAACGCGCCTGGCCGTCGCGTTCGAACAGCGCTTCGGCATTTCGCCGCGGCTGTTCCGGGACATGCATGCCCAACTCTGACCGGTTGCCTTCCGCTGTCCGGCCGAGCCGGGTTCTTATTCCGGCAGTGCGTTGAGCACGTACGCAGCCTCCACGAGGTGCGAAGGCATGGCACCCGCAGGGAAGGTGCTGCGGAAGATCTTGACGATCTCCCCGCTTCGATAGATCTCGGCCAGCGCCCGGTTGACGGCCAGGCGAAGGACCGCGTCGCGCCGCATCATCAGCGAGTACGGCTCGATCGACAGGTAGTCGTCGCTGAGCTTGAGCGCTGCGGCAGAGGGCTGCCGGAGCACCTCGCCCACCAGAATCAGCCGATCGGTGGCATAGGCGTCCACGCGGCCGTCGCGCACCGCGGCCACCCCGTCGGTATGCGACTGCACCGTCACGAAGGCGGGTGAAACACCGCGCGCAGCGAGCGACTTGAGCAGGCTGTCGGTGGTGGTGCCGGGAATGACACCCACCCGCTTGCCGTTGAGGTCGCCCGCGCGATTCGTGCTGGTGGCCGTGGCCAGCGTGACGAAGGACGCGCCTTCCACCCAGATGGTGTTGCTGAAGTCCACGGTCTGCTCTCGGCTCAAGGTGCGCGTGGTGCTCCCGCATTCCACGTCGATGGTGCCGTCGCTCACGGCCTGCATGCGCGACGTGGCGGTCACCGGTACCCACTGCACGTCGAGCTTGGCAAGCTTGAGCTGCGATTGCAGCGACGCGGCTACGCGCTGGCATAGCTGCACCGAATACCCGGCCGGCTTGCCATCGGCGCCCTTGAACGAGAAGGGCATTGCGTCCTCGCGGTAGCCCAGCTTCAAGGTCTGCGCCTGGCTGATGCGGGCCAGCCCCGGTCCGCTCGTCGTCGTGGACGGGCTTGCACATGCCCCGAGAAATACCGTGGCCGAGATCAACAGCGCCGTCAGCGCAGGCAAGCGGGTGTTCGAGCGTTCTTCTTTGGGCATTGCGCCGTCCGTGTAGTTGACTGGAACCGGCAACGTAGCGCAGCATGGCGCGAACGGCCATCCCCCGTTTGGGTGATCGGCTCCCCGATGTGGGTGCCATGCAACGGTGGGTAGCTTACGGCCGGGCCTG
>JABFVP010000170.1 GCA_013362725.1 Cupriavidus sp. | reverse complement strand
TGGGCAGGCGTGGCTGTGAGCCTGAAGCTGGCTGCCGAAGCTCGCAGCAAGCTCCCCTCGCCCGATTGCGGGAGAGGGGTGGGGGTGAGGGCTAGGCGGATCAATGGCCGAGGGCGGTGGGTTTACACCGTTGGCCTTGCTTGATGTGGTACCTAGTTAAACCACCCCTCACCCCAACCCTCTCCCCATGAGGGGAGAGGGAGAACACCTTGCTTGGGCTAGTTCGGGCGGCTTGGGAGCACCCAAAACCGCTCTCTTCTTCTGCGGCGTTCCTTACAGCTTGAGCCGCTGCCAGATCGCCTTGGTCGCGCCGGCCGCGTTGAGCGTATAGAAATGCAGCCCGGGCACGCCCGCGGCCAGCAGGCGCTCGCACAGCGCGGTGACCACGTCGAGGCCGAAGGCGCGGATCGACTCGCGGTCGTCGCCGAAGCTCTCCAGCCGCTTGGCCACCCAGCGCGGCACTTCGGCGCCGCACATCTCGGAGAAGCGCATCAGCTGCGAATAGTTGGTGATCGGCATGATGCCCGGCACGATCGGCACCTCGACTCCCAGCGCGCGCACGTCGTCGACAAAGCGGAAATACGCGTCGGCGTTGTAGAAGTACTGCGTGATCGCCGAGTCGGCGCCGGCCCTGACCTTGCGCACGAAGTTGTCGAGGTCATGGCGCGGCGACTTGGCCTGCGGATGGTACTCGGGGTACGCCGCGACTTCGATATTGAACCAGTCGCCGGTCTCGGCGCGGATGAACTCGACCAGCTCGTTGGCGTAGCGGAACTCACCGATCTCGCCCATGCCCGACGGCATGTCGCCGCGCAGCGCGACGATATGGCGGATGCCGCCGTCGCGGTACTGCTGCAGGATCGCGCGGATGCTCTCGCGCGACGAGCCCACGCACGACAGGTGCGGCGCGGCCTCGATGCCTTCGCGCTGGATTTCCAGCACGGCGTCGAGCGTGCCCTGCTGCGTGGTGCCGCCGGCGCCGAACGTCACCGAGATGTACTTGGGCTTGAGCGGTGCCAGCTGCGCGCGCGTGTTGCGCAGCTTCTCGGTGCCCTCCGCCGTCTTGGGCGGGAAGAATTCAAAGCTGAAGTAGCGGTCTTGCATGATGGTGGCGCGCCGCGTTCACGCGGCGCGCAATTAAGGTCAGTCGTCGCGGTTGCCCAGCAGCAGGCTGGCCAGCAGCCACGAGATCACGCTGTACAGGATCGAGCCCAGCAAGGCCGCCCAGAAGCCGCCGACAGTAAAGCCGGACAGCAGGTTGCCGACGAACAGGAACAGCAGCGCGTTGATGACGAAGATAAACAGCCCCAGCGTCAGCAGCGTAACCGGCAGCGTCAGGATCACCAGGATCGGACGGATCAGCGTATTGACCAGGCCCAGCACCAGCGCCGCCAGCATCGCCGAGCCGAAGCTCTTGATGTGGATCGACGGGATGATGTACGGCAACACGAACAGCGCGACGGCGTTGATGATCCAGACGACCAGTAGTCTCATGACGGCTCCTTGGCTAGCTTCCATGACGGGATTGCTCCCCTCTCCCTTCGGGAGAGGGGAGTTGCTACCTCACTGCGCGCCTCAATAGCGGTAATGATCCGCCTTGTACGGGCCTTCCTTCTTCACGCCGATGTACGCGGCCTGCTGCTCGGTCAGCTCGGTCAGCTGCGCGTTGAGCTTGCGCAGCTGCAGGCGCGCGACCTTCTCGTCCAGGTGCTTGGGCAGCGTGTAGACGCCGACCGGGTACTTGCCGCTGTCGCGCTCCTGCCAGAGCTCGATCTGCGCGATGGTCTGGTTGGCGAACGAGCTGCTCATCACGTACGACGGGTGGCCGGTGGCGCAGCCCAGGTTCACCAGGCGGCCCTTGGCCAGGATGATCAGCTTCTTGCCGTCGGGGAACTTCACATGGTCGACCTGCGGCTTGATCTCGTCCCACTCGTACTTCTCGATCGAGGCGATGTCGATCTCGTTGTCGAAGTGGCCGATATTGCAGACGATGGCCTGGTCCTTCATCTTCGCCATGTGCTCATGGGTGATGACGTGGTAGTTGCCGGTGCAGGTGACGAAGATATCGCCATGCTCGGCGGCGTAGTCCATGGTGACCACGCGGTAGCCTTCCATCGCGGCCTGCAGCGCGCAGATCGGGTCGATCTCGGTGACCCACACCTGCGCCGACAGCGCGCGCAGCGCCTGCGCGCTGCCCTTGCCCACGTCGCCGTAGCCGGCGACCACGGCGATCTTGCCGGCGATCATCACGTCGGTGGCGCGCTTGATGCCGTCGACCAGCGATTCGCGGCAGCCGTACAGGTTGTCGAACTTGCTCTTGGTGACCGAGTCGTTGACGTTGATCGCCGGGAAGCGCAGTTCGCCCTTCTGCGCCATCTGGTACAGGCGGTGCACGCCGGTGGTGGTTTCCTCGGTCACGCCGCGGATGGCTGCCAGGTTGCGGCTGTACCAGCTGGGGTCCTTGGCCAGCTTTTCCTTGATCGCGGCGAACAGGAAGGTTTCTTCTTCGCTGCCCGGGTTGGCGATCACCGAAGCGTCCTTCTCCGCGCGCGCGCCCAGGTGCAGCAGCAGCGTGGCGTCGCCGCCGTCGTCGAGGATCATGTTGGGCGTGCCGCCGTCAGACCAGTCGAAGATGCGGTGCGTGAAGTCCCAGTATTCCTTCAGCGATTCGCCCTTGAAGGCAAAAACGGGCGTGCCGCCCGCGGCGATCGCGGCGGCGGCGTGGTCCTGCGTCGAGAAGATGTTGCACGAGGCCCAGCGCACGTCGGCGCCCAGCGCCTTGAGCGTCTCGATCAGCACGGCGGTCTGGATCGTCATGTGCAGCGAGCCGGCGATGCGCGCGCCCTTGAGCGGCTGCGCGGCGGCGAACTCGTCGCGGATCGCCATCAGGCCGGGCATCTCGGTCTCGGCAATGGCGATTTCCTTGCGGCCCCAGCCGGCCAGGTTGATGTCGGCGACGAGGTAGTCGTGCTTCAGGTCGGTCACAGCGTTCATGTTTCACTCCCGGTGAAGAGTGGCACGCAGTTGACGAGACGGGGATCTGGCGGCCGCGCATGGCGCTCGGGCTCATGCGAAGCTCGCGGATAGGTCGACTCGCTTCCGTGCGGACCACGGATCAGCGAGCGCCGTTGAAGACAGTCCGAGCCTGGCGGATGGCTGGGGCGGCTGTGCCGCCGGCCGCGCGATGTGCTTCGCGGGCCGCCATCCGTTGCAACGCTCCTCGGAGTGGCGGTATTGTAGCGTGCCCGAGCGCCTTGCGCACCGGCCCCCTACGATTCCCGCATAGATGATCCCAACGCCACCCCGCACCCTGACCATCGCCGGCTCCGACTCCGGCGGCGGCGCCGGCATCCAGGCCGACCTGAAGACTTTTTCCGCGCTGGGCTGCTTCGGCATGAGCGCGATCACCGCGATCACCGCTCAGAACACGCTGGGCGTGACCGGCGTGCATGCGATCCCGGCCGACATGGTGGCCGCGCAGATCGACGCGGTCGCCGGCGATATCGGCGTCGACGCGGCCAAGACCGGCATGCTGGGCACCGCCGCCATCGTCGAGGCGGTGGCCGCGGCGGCGGACCGGCATGGCATCCGCAAGCTGGTGGTGGACCCGGTGATGATCTCGACCTCGGGCGCGACGCTGTCCGACGACGCCACCACGCAGGCCATGGTGCGGCTGCTGTTCCCGCGCGCGCTGCTGGTCACGCCCAACCTGCCCGAGGCCTCCTACCTGCTGGGCCGCAGGATCGCGCGCCGCGCCGACATGGAACACGCCGCCGCCGACCTGATCGCGCTGGGCTGCCCGGCCGTGCTGCTCAAGGGCGGGCACCTGGAACACGATGGCGCTGCCGGCATCGCCGGCGGGCTCGATGACCTGCTGATGCTCAAGGACGGCACCGTGCGCGTATTCACGCACCCACGCGTCGAAACCCGCAACCTGCACGGCACCGGCTGCACGCTGGCGGCGGCGATTGCCGCGCAGCTGGCGCGCGGCGATGCGCTGGAAGATGCCGCGGGCAAGGCGCTGGACTATGTGGCGCAGGCCATCGCGGCCGGCGCGGGACTGCGGCTGGGCCGTGGCAACGGTCCGCTGAACCACGCCTTCGCGCCGCGTGCGCTGGGTTGACGGACATGACGATGCTGACCGATATCGACCTGCGTAGCGATCCGGAAGCCGCCTTCTACCTCAAGCATGAAGTCGTCGACGTGGCGTTCGCCACCGAGCCCGGCGAGCTGGTCAGCCGCGAAGGCCCCAACCGCTACCAGCCCAGCGATGCGCTGATCACCAGTCGCACCGGCGACCGCTGGTGCGTGTCACGCGACCGCTTCGATCCCAAGTACGAGGCCATCCCGCCGCTGGCGCACGGCCACGACGGCGCCTATCGCAACAAGCCGATCCCGGTGCTGGCACGCGAGATGCGCGAGGCCTTCAGCATCGAACGCAGCGCCGGTGGCGATGTGCTGCACGGCAAGCCGGGCGACTGGCTGATGCAATACGCGCCCGGCGACTATGGCATCACCGAGCGCGCCAGGTTCGAACAGGTGTACCGGCCGCTGCAGGACTGAGCAGCCAGGTTTTTTTCGGCCGGTTCAGGCAGGTATCAGTTGCCGCCGCTGGACAACGGCACCAGCTTGAACGCTGCACGCGCCACGCACACTACGTTGCCGTCGGCATCCTTCACCTCGCCCTCGCAGAACGCGATGCGCGCGCCGCGGCGCAGGCAGCGCGCTTCCAGCGTCAGCTCGCCGCGCGCGGCGGCGAGGAAATGGGTCGACATGTCGATGGTGATCACGCCGGTTTCCGTCGGCGCATGCGAGCGCGCCGCGCCGCTCAGCGTAAAGTCCAGCGTCGCCATCAGCGTGCCGCCATGCACGTCGCCGCGGCTGTTCACCAGCTGCGGATGCGCCGGCAGGCGCGTGCGGCAGTAGCCCTCCTCGATCAGCTCCGGCTGCAGGCCGAAATAGCGCATCAGCGGCACATCGATGCCGAAATAGGGCTTTTCGGGCGTGCCGGGGGCGGCGGGAATGATGGCGGGGAGCTGGGTCGACATGGTGGGGCGGCTGGGTGGTTGGCGGGGAATGCTGGCCAACATCATAGCGGCGGGTTTTGCATCGGTTCCTGGGCTGGGCGAATGTCGCACAAATCTTTGGGAA